>JBIIDQ010000097.1:0-6409 GCA_044238295.1 Vulcanococcus sp. | reverse complement strand
AACTGCTCGCACCGGTGCCTGGAGAAGTGCGGCTGCGGTTCAATCCCGAGGCCGGCCGTGCCAGCAACAGCCTCTCGCTGCCGCAGCTGCCAAGCCGCCCCCCAATCCGGCGCGTAGGCCGAGCTGATCGCCAGGGCCCACGCGCCGCCTGATCAGATCAGCGCTGGCTGGCGGCCCAGAGGCGGGTGGGCAGACCCCACACGTAGATGAAACCCTCAGCAGCGCGGTGATCGAACTGATCGCCGGCGTCGTATGTGGCCATGTCGGGCACGTAGAGGCTGTTGGCGCTGCTGCGACCCACAACGGTGGCGTTGCCTTTGTGCAGCTTCACCTTCACGGTGCCGTTCACGGTGCGCTGGGTGCGTTCAATGAAGCCGTCGAGGGCATCCTTGAGCGGGCCATACCAAAGGCCCTGATACACCTGATCCGCCCACTGCTGCTCGAGCTGGCGCTTGCTGCGGAGCACATCGGCAGCGAGGGTGAGGCTCTCGAGCTCCTGGTGGGCCTTGATCAGCAGCAGCAGACCCGGGGTTTCATAGATCTCGCGGCTCTTGATGCCCACCACCCGGTTCTCGATCATGTCGAGGCGGCCAAAGCCGTGGCTTCCCGCTAGTTCGTTGGCGCGGCGGATCAGGCTCACCGGATCGAGCTGCACCCCATCGATGCTCACGGGATTGCCGTTCTCAAAACCGATCTCCACCACCTGGGGCTGATCGGGAGCCGCATCCACACTCACGGTGAGGGCATAGATCTCCTCGGGGGGCTCCACGTTGGGATCCTCCAGGGGGCCGGCCTCGATCGAGCGACCCAGCAGGTTGAGGTCGATCGAATAGGGCGACTTCTTACTCACCGGCGAAGGGATACCGCAGCGCTCGCCATAGGCAATGGTTTCCTCTCGGCTCATGCCCCATTCCCGGGCCGGGGTGAGCACCTTGAGATCAGGTGCGAGAGCGCCGATCGCCACATCGAAACGCACTTGGTCGTTTCCCTTGCCAGTGCAGCCATGGGCCACCGCATCTGCACCCACCTCGCGGGCGATCTCTACAAGGCGGCGGGCGATCAGCGGACGCGCCAGGGCGGTGGAGAGGGGATAACGACCCTCGTAAAGGGCATTGGCACGGATCGCGGGGAAGGCGAACTCCTTGATGAAGGGCTCGATCAGGTCGCCCACGATCGACTGGCTAGCACCGGAATCGAGCGCTTTCTGGCGGATCGGCTCGAGCTCATCACCCTGGCCCAAGTCGGCGGCGAAGGTGATCACCTCCTCCACGCCCCATTCGTTCATGAGGTAGGGGATGCAGACGCTGGTGTCCACACCACCGGAATACGCCAGTACCGCCTTCTTGGCCCTGCCCATCAACGCTCTCCGTGCGCGCAATCGCTCGATTCTCCACTGTCGCGGTGGCGCACCATCCGCGCGACCAGCAGGGCCGCCATCAACCCCGGCGGCACGAGCACCAAAGCCAGGGCCAGCAAAGCAGCCCTGCCTGGATCCGCCTGGGCCCACGCCTGCTGCAGCAACGGGATGGGCCAGCGCGCACCGGCCCCTACCAGCAGAGCGCTCAGCGCCAGGGCGGCAAGCCATGGCTTCAGCAGAGCGCGCCAGACGGAGGGTTCGAAGTGAGCCAGGGAATTCGCCATGCTGCTCCGTTAGGATGGCTGATTGGCAAACGCCGGGCCGCAGGCCCCCAAGCGCCGCCCGCCAGCCGAACGCCCTAAGCAGAACGCGATGAGCAGCAATCTCAGCACAAGCCTCAGCCAGCTGGATGGCATTAACCCGTCGCTCACCCGCTACGGCCGCAACGAGCCAGCGCCCGTGCTGCCCCTGCGCGAGGAGCCCGATCTGCTGAGCTGGCTCGAGAGCAGCGGTCGCCTGGTGGCCGATGAGGAAACCGCCAGCAGCGATGTGAGCACCGTGGAAGAGGAAGAGCTCTCCGCACTGATGGGCGAAAAAGAGGACTACAACGCCGCCGACGAGCAGACCGAGGAAGACTGGGAAGACTGATTCCTCAGCAGCCCTTGATCTCCCCCACCAGGCTGATCGCCGCGATGCCCAGCAACAGCCGCTCCCTGGCGCTGTTGCTGGGCTTGCTGCTGTTGGGCGTTGCCGGCCTGAGCGACTGGCTCAGTCAGGCGCCGCAGCTAACGCTGCCGCTACTAATCAGCGCTGGGGTGAGCGCCCTGCTCTGCGCCTGGGGAGTACCGCAGCTCCGGCGCCTGAAGCTTGGGCAGGTCATCCGCGAAGAAGGCCCTCAAGCCCACCAGAGCAAGGCAGGCACCCCCACCATGGGCGGCCTACTGGTGGTGCCCGTTGGGGTGATGGCGGGTGGCCTTGTGGCCCCTGCAGACCAGCGACTGCTCGCGGTGGCGGCGATCACCCTGGCCACCATGGCCATCGGCGCTGTCGATGACTGGCGCAGTCTCACCAAACGCCATAACACCGGCCTCAGTCCACGCGGGAAGCTCTTGCTGCAGGCCCTCTGCGCCGTGGCTTTTCTGGCCTGGGCCCACTGGGATCAACGGATCGCTGCATACATCGCCTTGCCCCTCGGCTGGGTGCTGCCGCTGGGGCTGCTGATCTGGCCGCTGGGGCTGTTTGTGTTTCTGGCAGAAAGCAACGCCACCAACCTCACCGATGGCCTCGACGGCCTAGCAGCCGGCTGCGGAGCAATCGTGTTCAGCGGCCTTGGGCTGCAACTGATGCTCAGGGGCCATGAAGGCGATCCCGCCATGGCGGGCTTCTGCGCCGCCATGGCGGGATGCTGGCTTGGTTTTCTGCTGTTCAACCGTCACCCGGCCCGGGTGTTCATGGGCGACACCGGCTCCCTGGCCATGGGCGCAGCCTTGGCAGCGGTAGCGCTGCTCAGCAACAGCCTCTGGCCGCTGCTGGTGATGGGCGGTGTGTTCCTGGCGGAATCGCTGTCGGTAATCGCCCAGGTGTGGGTGTTCAAAGCCACCAAAGACCCAGCCACCGGCCAGGGCAAACGCGTGCTGCGCATGGCACCGCTGCACCACCACTTCGAGCTCGGCGGCGCCAGCGAGCAGCAGGTGGTGGTGGGCTTTTGGCTGATCAGCCTGATACTGGTGATCGTGGGCCTCGTGCTCTTGCCCTGATGGCGTATTTCACCTGGAAGGAAGCTGGCCTCACGGCCGATTGCGCCAGCCTCGAGGCGATGGCGGCACGGTTTGAGGAAGCGGCCGCGCTGATGCGCCGCATGGCGAGTGAAGGGTTCGTACTCGAGCGCCATAGCGATGGTCAGCACATCACCCACAGCGACGACTCGGTGTTCGCGGCCTACGGCTTCATCGATGAACAGTCGCCGGTGCGGCAGCTCAATCTGATCGATTCGATCGGAAGCGCCAGCTAGATCGCTGGCCCTCAGCCAGGTCGCCGCAGGTAGCCCACCAGCCACACCACGATGAAGGCCAGCGCCGAAAGGCCCAGATACACCAGAGTCCAGCGCTGCAGGCTCTCGATGCTCAGACCGTTGAGCAGGCCATCGGCGGCATCACCGGCAGTGGCATAGGCCAGCGGAAGGAACAACAGCACAGGAAAGCGCCGGGGCAAGATCGAGGCAGTCTCTCGCCTCAGCCGCGGCCATGGCCAGCTCAACCTTTCCGCGCACCTTGTTGCTCTTGGGCAGCGGTGAGCTGGGCAAGGAGGTGGCGATTGCCGCCCAACGCCTGGGCTGCCGCGTGATCGCTGTGGATCGCTACGCCGGCGCGCCAGCGATGCAGGTGGCGGATGTGGCCGAAGTGGTGGCCATGTCCGACCCAGAGGCCCTTAAGGCGGTCGTGCGCCGGCACCAGCCGGATGTGGTGATCCCTGAAATTGAAGCCCTGGCGGTGGATGCCCTGGCGGAGCTGGAGACCAGCGGCATCACTGTGATCCCCACAGCCCGGGCCACAGCCGTGACCATGAATCGCGACCGGATCCGCGATCTGGCCGCTACGGAGCTAGGGCTGCGCACCGCCCGCTTCGCCTACGCATCAAGCGCGGAGGAGCTGGCGGCCGCGGCCGCACCCCTGGGGTGGCCGGTGGTGGTGAAACCGGTGATGAGCTCTTCCGGCAAAGGCCAGAGCGTGGTGGAAGGGCCGGAGGGCATCACCGCCGCCTGGGAAGCGGCGATGGCTGGCGCCCGCGGCAGCGGCGAGCGGGTGATTGTGGAGGAGTTCCTGCGCTTCGAGCAGGAGATCACCCTGCTCACGGTGAAGCAGTGGAACGGGCCCACCCTGTTCTGCCCTCCGATCGGTCATATCCAGGAGCGGGGCGACTACCAGTGCAGCTGGCAACCGGCCCACCTGGAGTGGGAACAGCTGGCTGCCGCCCAGGCCATGGCCCGCCAGGTCACCGACAACTTGGGTGGCGCTGGGCTCTTCGGGGTGGAGTTTTTTGTCTGCCGCGGTGCCGATGGCGGCAGCGAAGTGGTGTTTTCTGAGCTCTCGCCCAGGCCCCATGACACCGGTCTCGTTACTCTCGTCGGCCAGAACCTGAGCGAGTTCGAACTGCACCTGCGGGCGGTGCTGGGGCTGCCGATCCCGGAGATCCGCTCAACCGGCCCCGCCGCCAGTCGGGTCATCCTGGCGGAGCAAGCCAGTGACAGCGCCTGTTTTACGGGCCTGGAGCAGGCGCTCAATGAAGTGGATGTGCAAGTGCTGCTGTTCGGCAAGCCCGATGCCCGCCCCCATCGCCGGATGGGCGTGGCCCTGGCCAGTGGCAGCAGCCTCACGGAAGCCCGCCACCGGGCTGATCAGGCCGCGGCAGCCATCCGGGTGCTGCCGGCCAGCTGATCCACCTGGCTGAGAGGCCCAGACCCCACTGGCCACAAGGGAAGACGCGCGATACGGTTCGGCCACGCAAGCCGTTCATGTCGCAGGCCCAGCCCAGCCCAGCCCCTCGCCGTCGCTCCCACAGCCAGCTCAAGCCTGTGGAGCGGCAGCAGCGGCGCGGCCGTAGGACGGCGCCTGACAAGGCAACCGTGACCCCCCTGGAGGAGCGGCGGCGACCCAAGAAAGCGCGAGGAGGCCTGCCGCGTCTACCGCTGTTTGTCGCTGGTCTTGGATTGGGCTACGGGTTGAATGGTCCCATTCCCCACCTGGCCGCCGGCCTGCTGGCCGGGCTGCACAGCCCCCATGCTGTGTTGGGAGCCCTGGTCTCGCCAGCGGGTATGGGTGATCGGCGCATCGTGGTGATGGGCACCGACCACGTGAGCACCAACACCGATGTGATGTTCACGGTGCAGCTCAAGGATGGTCGCACCCAGCTGACTCAGGTGCCGCGCGACACCTTCATCGAGTCGGAGAAATACGGCGTGATGAAGGCCAACGCCCTGTACAGCAGCGGCGGACCGCAGATGGTGAAGCAGGAGCTCAGCAAGCTGCTCTCGGCCAAGGTTGATCGCTATCTGGTGATCAACCTCAACGCCGTGCAACGGCTCGCTGATGCCATTGGCGGTGTGGAAGTGGATGTGCCCAAGCGGATGTACTACGTGGACAACAGCCAGGGGCTGTACATCGACCTCTATCCGGGGAAGCAGCTGCTCAAGGGCGAATCCCTGGAAGGCTTCCTGCGCTTCCGCCACGACGAATTGGGTGATATCGGGCGCATGGAGCGCCAGAAGTTGGTGCTGAGTGAGGTGTTCAAGAAGCTCGCCAACCCCTTGATGGCCACCCGCCTACCCGAGCTGATGAACATTGCGGGAAAGGACGTGCTGACCGACCTCTCTCCCATGGATATGGGATCTCTGGTCACAGCCATGGCCACCACCAAGCTGAGCTCAAGCCGCCTCTCGGGAACCCCTTACTGGCATGAGGACATCAGCTACTGGTTGCCCGACATCAACCCGAAGCGTGAGCTCTATCGAAGCCAGGAGCAACCGCCCCTCTGAATTAACGCCCTAGAAAGCGGTGGTGATCCAAACCCTCGAGCACGCCCCAGGCCTGACGGCGTGAGGCGAAGAACACCGTTGAGCGGCGGCGCAAATCATTGAGTGAGCGGTCGTGGTCGCCCACCACCACCCCAAGCGCCCGACCGTTGAGCAACTCGCCATCACCTTGCTGCGAAGCCACCACCAGCACCTGCTCCAGCGGCAGCCCCCAAGTGAGGCTGAGATGGCGAATCGCCTCCGCCTTTGAGGCCCTCAGCGGCAGCACATCCAGAAACCAGTGGTGGAACAGATGGGCGCGGGCCTCGAGGCGACCCTGGCGCAACCGCTGCCGCACCATCTGGGGCACACCGGCCGCCGGCGCTTGCAGCGTGTAGCTCACCTTGAAGGGGCCCTGCTGAGCTTCGGACTGTGGCAAGAGCCGGGGGGCCAAATCCGCCAGGGCCTGCTGCACCGCATCGCGCTGCCAGCCCTGGGCAATGTGCTGCCGCCAGGCCTGATCGGGCACGCCCGCGGGGCCATAA
>JBIIDQ010000096.1:0-6414 GCA_044238295.1 Vulcanococcus sp. | reverse complement strand
GCCTCCGGCAACTTCCATTGGACCTTCACCGAGGTGGGCGCTTCGATCGCCTGCATGGTGATGAGCGGTCCCCTGCTGGCCGGCTACACCCAAACGATCAACGACTACTACGACCGCGAGATCGACGCGATCAACGAGCCGTATCGACCGATTCCCTCGGGAGCAATCCCCCTCTGGCAGGTGAAGGCCCAGATCTGGGTGCTGCTGCTGGCAGGCCTGGGTGTGGCTTACGGCCTTGATCTTTGGGCTGGTCACACCACGCCGGTGCTGTTTCTGCTGGCGCTGGGTGGCTCCTTTGTGAGCTTCATCTACTCAGCACCGCCGCTGAAGCTCAAGCAAAACGGCTGGCTGGGCAACTACGCCCTTGGTGCCAGCTACATCGCCCTGCCGTGGTGGGCCGGGCAGGCCCTGTTTGGCCAGCTCACCTGGACCACCGCTCTGCTCACCCTGGCCTATTCGCTTGCAGGCCTCGGGATTGCGGTGGTGAACGATTTCAAGAGCGTGGAAGGCGATCGAGCCCTGGGCCTGCAATCGCTGCCCGTGGCCTTCGGCATCGAGAAGGCGAGCTGGATTAGCGCCGGGATGATCGATGTGTTTCAGCTGGCGATGGTTGCCGTGCTGATCGCCATCGGCCAGCATTTCGCCGCTGTGCTTCTGGTGCTGCTGATCATCCCCCAGATCACCTTCCAAGACATCTGGCTGCTGCGCGACCCCGTGGCTTTCGATGTGAAATACCAGGCCAGCGCTCAGCCCTTCTTGGTGCTCGGCATGCTCGTGACCGCTCTGGCCATTGGGCATAGCGATTTGGTGCTGATGTGACGGCCAAGCGCCGCCGCCCGCTGCTGCGAGCCGGCCTGATCGGGGCTGGCGCCGGGGTGGCTGTTTCGCTTGGTCAGAACCTGTTGGTGCAGGGCGTGGATGCGCTGCTGCCCAATGTGCAGCGAGTGAGCAGCTACAACCGCCCGGGCACGGTGACCGTGCTCTCAGCGGACGGCCAGGTGATCCAGAAGCTGGGGCCTGCCACCCGCGAAAAGTTGGTGAGCGGCCAGATGCCCCTGCTGGTGCAGCGGGCCTTCATCGCTGCAGAAGACCGGCGCTTCTACGAGCACGACGGCATTGACCCGGTGGGTATCGGCCGCGCTCTGATGCGCAACGTGAAGCGCGGATCGGTGGAGGAGGGTGCCAGCACCATCACCCAGCAGCTGGCACGCACGGTGTTCCTGAGCCAGGACCGCACGATCATTCGCAAGCTCAAGGAAGCGCTGCTGGCCGGGAAGCTGGAGCGCCAGCTGAGCAAGCAGCAGATCCTCGAGCAATACCTCAATTACGTGTATCTCGGCTCAAGCGCCTATGGCGTTTCCGATGCCGCCTGGATCTACTTCTCCAAACGCCCCTCGGAGCTCACCCTGCCGGAGGCGGCCCTGATCGCCGGCCTGCCACCGGCCCCTTCGGTGTATTCACCGCTGGTGAATCCGGATCTAGCCCTGGAGCGGCGGGCCACGGTGTTGCGCCGCATGCGCGAGGCCGGCTTCATCGACGACCTTCAGCTCCAGAGCGCCAGCGCGAGCCCATTGCTGCTCAAGCCCGCGGAGCCGAAGTTCTGGACCAGCCGTGCGCCTTACTTCACCAGCTGGGTGGCCCAGGAACTGCCCAAGGTGCTCAGCCCCGAAGACCTCGAGGTGGGCGGCCTCACGATCCGAACCAGCCTCAACATGAGCTGGCAGGAACGGGCTCAGGCCACGATCAACAAACACGCTCCCGGCGAGATGGAAGGGGCGGTGGTGTCGATGGAGCCGGGAACCGGTTTGGTGCGTTCCATGGTGGGCGGCAAGGATTTCGACAAGAGCCAGTTCAACCGCGCCGCCCAGGCCCTGCGCTCGCCGGGCTCCACGTTCAAGTTGTTTGTGTATCTCACGGCCCTCAAAGAGGGCATGAAGCCGGAAGACGCGATCAACGATCGCCAGGTCTGTTACGGGGGCTATTGCCCGAAGAACTTCGGCAACCGGTACATGGGCACCGTGCCGCTCTGGGTAGCGCTGCAGAACTCGCTCAACACCGTGGCCGTGAGCCTGTTGAAGCAGTTGGGCTTCGACAAGGTGATCGCCACCGCCAAGAGCCTGGGCATCACCCGTGAGCTGGGGCGTTTCTATCCCCTAGGCGTTGGTGCCACCGAGCAGACGGTGCTCGATATGACCGCGGCCTACGCCGCGATCTTCAACCGGGGTGTGTACGTAACACCCACGCCGTTTGAGGAGATCCTCGGCCCCAATGGCGAGCTGCTCTGGAGCCGCCGCGTGGATGGCGACAGAGGCCGCCGGGCCGTGCCCAGCGACATTGCCGACGCCATGCTTTGGATGCTGCAGCAGGTGGTGAAAGGCGGCACCGGCTACGGCGCCGTGCCCCCGGATCGTCCGGCTGCCGGCAAGACCGGCACCTCCGAAGGCGGCCGCGACCTGTGGTTCATCGGCGGCGTGCCCCAGCTCGTAACCGGCCTCTGGCTTGGCTACGACAACAACAAGGAAACCAAGAGCACCAGCGCCGTAGCCGTGGTGGCCTGGGCGGACTACATGGGGCCGATCCTCAAAGACCTACCGGTGCGGCAGTTCCCGCCCAAGCCGCAGCTGGCGGGCAAATTCGATCCGCTCAAGGCGCTCAAGGGCAAACCGAAGGAGATGCAGCCGGATGGCACTGCGGCAACGCCAACCGAACCGGCCACCGAACCCGGCAACGCACCACAGGTGATTCCGGAAGGCACCCCCACTGAAGGCAGCAGCACAGGGCCAGGCCCGGCTCCCGTCGGCACACCGCCAGCGGCTCCTCCGCCTGTGGACGCAGGGCCTACAACGCCACCACCCGTGGCTCCGGCGGCACCACCGCCGCTGCCCTGAGCCAACAGCTCAGGGCTGGTTCTCCAGCACGGCGGCAAAGAAGCCATCGCCACCGCCATCCACTTCACCCGGCCACAGCTGCCAGCTCTCGATCAACTGCAGCTGGGGCTGATCGGCCAACAGCGCCTCGATCAACTGCTGGTTTTCCCGCGGGTGCACGGTGCAGGTGGCATACACCAACCGACCTTGGGGCTTGAGTAAGGGCAGCAGCCCATCGAGCAGCTGGCGTTGGAGGAGCACCAGCTCATCGATCGCAGCCGGATCGATCCGCCAGCGGGCATCGGCATGGCGAGCCAGGGTGCCAAGGCCAGAGCAGGGGGCATCCACCAGGATCCGATCCACGTGGCCCAACAACTCAGGCTGCTGCTTCGCCCAGCTGGTGGCATCGCCATGGCGCACATCAATGCAGTCGAGCCCCAAGCGCTCGGCGTTGCGGCTCACCCGCCGCAGCCGCGCTTCACCGCGATCGAGGGCCAGCACCGTGCCTTGATCCCCCATCAGTTCAGCCAGATGGGTGCTCTTACCGCCAGGGGCTGCGCAAGCATCCAGGATGCGCTCGCCGGGCTGCGGATCCAGCAGCGGCGCAATGCGCTGGGCGGCTCGATCCTGCACACACCAATGGCCCTCGCTGAACCCGGGCAAGCGGCTGAGATCACCGCTGCGGCCGAGCAGCGTGAGCCCCTGCGGCACGCCCTCAATCGGCCGTGCTTCCACCCCAGCAGCCGCCAGTGCGGCCTGCACCTCAGCCGGCGACGAGCGCAACCGATTCACCCGCAGATCCAAACCGGGCGGGGTGTTGCAGGCCTGGGCAAATGCTTCGGCCCGCTCTAGCGGCAGCCACTGCAGCAGGTTGGCGGTGAGCCAATCGGGCAGGGAATAACGCACCCCCAGCGCCAACGCTGGCTCGGCAGCAACCTCCGGTGGGAGCGGCAGAGTGTCGCCGGCATCGCGGCGGCGCAGGAAGGCCCGCAGCATCCCATTGGCCACTGGTGCTAGCCGCGCCAAGCCTCCACGCTTGGCCAACTCCACGGTGGTGCTCACCGCTGCGGAGGCCGGCACCCGATCGCTAGCGATCAGCTGATAGAGGCCCAAATGCAGCAACCAGCGCAGCTTGGGAGGCTGACGCTCCGCCGGCACTTTTCCAAGCTGATCCAGCCAGGCATCCAAGAACCGGCGCTGCCGGATCGCGCCGTAGGCCAGCTCCGTGGCCAGCGCCCGATCCAAGGGAGCCAACTGCACCTTCCCCAGCTCCCGCTCGAGAGCCCCATCGGCATAGGCCCCCGCTGCCACGGCCTGCAGCACTTGCCACGCCAGCTGGCGCGGCGCCAGCCCCCTGGGTTCAGCAACAGGAGAAGCGCTCAACAGGCCCGCGGCTCAGACGTTGCCCCACAACTAGCGCCCGGCGGCAGCCAGCGAGTGCGAGCCAGCGGCAGCGACCTGAAACAGAGGTGGCATTTCACCAACAAAGCCAGCCAGCACCATGCCGATCGTGAGCCGCTTCCTTGGCATCACCATCGTGATGTTCTACGCCGACCATCAACCGCCCCACTTTCATGCGCGTTACGGCGCTACGGAGGTGTTGGTGGAGATCGACTCGGGCCGCGTGCACGGGGCATTTCCGCCGCGAGCGCTGCGATTGGTTCTTGAATGGAGAAGCCTCCACCTCAGCGAACTCCAGGAGGATTGGCAGCGATGCCAGGTTCAGGAACCCCTCATCCCGATCGCACCGCTGGAATGAGCACACCGTTGCGAGTCGAGGCGGTCGAACACCTGGAAGGCACCAGGATCCGTGTTGCCTTCAGCAACGGGCGGAGCGGCGTGGCTGACCTACAGGGCCTGCTGACTGGACCCCTCTTGGCACCCCTCAATCAACACGGATTCTTTGAAGCGTTTGAGCTCAACGCAGAGCTGGGCACCATCACCTGGCCCAATGGCGCCGATTTGGCACCGGAAGCGATCTACTTCCAAGCCTTCCAAAACGATCCATCCCTACAGGAGACATTCCAGGCCTGGGGTTATCTCGCAACCCCCATCTCTGGCGGCGGCAGCCAGCGATAGCGAGCCAGCGGCAACCGGCCTTCCGCATCCACCGGGATGCCTTCAGCCAGGAGCAGCTCCCGTTGGATCCAGTCGGAGCCCTCGCGGCTCAGGCTCATGCTGATGCGGCCTTGGGCATTCACCACCCGATGCCAGGGCACCGCTGAGGGCAAAACAAGCCGGCGCAGCGCCCATCCCACCTGGCGCGCGCAGCCATAGGCACCGATCAGCTCGGCAACCTGGCCATAGGTGGCGAGCTGACCCGGTGGGATCAGGCTCACCACCGACCACACGCGCTGATCAAAGCTCTGCTCCACGGGCCAACGCTATCGGCACGAGGCGGCAGATCCGGCGATCCAGGACGATGGGACTCAGGCCTGCGTTGATCGATGCCCCTGCTGCCCCGCCGCTTCGAGCGCCTCCAGGCCGTGCTCAACCGCCGCATGGGTGATCTCACGGTGGTGCTCGAGGCGGTGGACAAGCCCCACAACCTCTCGGCAATCCTGCGCACCTGCGATGCGGTGGGCGTGCTGGAAGCCCATGTGGTGAGCCTGCCGGGACGGCCCCGCACCTTCAACAAAACCGCCAAGGGCAGCCAGAAGTGGGTGCCACTGCATCCCCACCCGAGCATCGAAGAGTGCCTGAGCGGCCTCAAGGCCAAAGGCTTCCGGATCTATGGCACCCACCTGAGCGTGGATGCCCGCGACTACCGCGACTGCGACTTCACCGGCCCCAGCTGCTTCCTGATGGGCGCCGAGAAATGGGGGATGAGCGATGAGGGGTTGGCGATGGTGGATCAGCCGCTGTTCATCCCGATGACCGGCATGGTGCAGAGCCTGAATGTGAGCGTGGCCGCCGCCACCCTGCTCTTTGAAGCACTTCGGCAACGGGAACGCGCAGGGATCGTTCCTAGCAACGGCGAAGGCGTTCCTGGAGGAGAAGCGGCTTACCGCAAGCTGCTGTTCGAGTGGGCCTACCCCCAAGTGGCCGATTGGTGCCGACGCGAAGGCCGCCCCTATCCGCCCCTCACCGAGGAGGGCGAAATCACCGAGCAGCTGACCCGCACCCTGAAACTTCGATATTGAGATCGCCGCCCATGCTCCCCGAACAGAACTTAGTCCTGCGACTGATTTCCAACTAGGGGAAAACGCATACTCACCACAAAAGAGCCCGCCCCAGAACAAGCAATATCAACCCGCAAATCATAACAAACAAGGCTTGTCAATAGCCACTTACACTATTCGGCAGCAACTGAGTCAATCATCAAACTCGCCTTAAACACAAATAGACGGGAATTTAAGACGCCCAGACGAACACTCAAAGACCTGAGAAACATGAGCCAGAAACTCAAGACAAACAATACAAGAAGCCAGATACATAAATGAAAAGACGACGCATTTTCGCTCAAAGCAGCGGCAAAGCAATACAGCAGAAACACTTAATCGCTATGCACACTTCCCCAGGCCAATTTCAAGGAACGCATACAGTC
>JBIIDQ010000095.1:0-6479 GCA_044238295.1 Vulcanococcus sp. | reverse complement strand
GCCAGTTCCAGATTCAGGCGGAACGGCTGCTGCGCTACCACGTCACTGATGTGCGCACCTTCTACAACGGTGATGACGTGTGGTCGGTGCCGCTGGAGATCTACGGCAGCGCCAACACGCCCGTTCGGCCGTATCACGTGACGGTGCAGCTCCCTGGGGAAAGCAAGCCCGAGTTTGTGTTGCTGCTTCCTTTCTCGCCGCTGAAGCGCCCCAACATGGTGGGTTGGCTGGCGGCCCGGAACGACCCGCCCCATTACGGCGAACTCCGTTTGGTGCGCTTCCCGCAGCAGCGCCTGCTGCTTGGGCCCCAACAAGTGTCAGCCCTGATCGAACAGGACCCTGCCATCAGCTATCAGTTCGGCCTCTGGAACCGCGAGGGCTCACGCTTGATCCACGGCAACCTGTTGGTGCTGCCCGTGGGTAAGGGTCTGCTCTATGTGGAGCCGATCTATCTGCAGAGCAAGAACACTGATCTACCCACCCTGGTGCGCGTCGTGGTCACCGACGGCACTCGCTTCGTGATGGAGCGCAATCTGCAGGATGCTCTCGCACGGCTCACCAGTGTTCAGCCGGTCAAGGCCCTCACCGTGCCAGACCCGACAGCGCCTGCTCCCTGAGAGGCGGCCGAAGCAAGAGATTGCACAAAAAAACGGGGGCCTAAAAGCCCCCGTTTGCCGATGGATCCGATCGGGATGATCGGATCAGTGCTCGCGTCGATCAGGCAGCCACAGCGGTCTTGGGGTCGAGTTCGCCCTTGGCGTACAGACCGGCGTAGTAGTTGATGTCGCGCTGCTTGATCTTGCTGGCGTTGCCGGCGCACCAGAACTGCTGATAGCGATCCAGGCACACCTGCTTCATGTAGGCCCTGGCAGGCTTGTTGAAGTGGCGGGGATCGAAGTTGGCGGGATCCTTGGCTGCGGCTTCACGCACAGCGGCGGTGAAGGCGAGGCGGTTGTCGGTGTCGATGTTCACCTTGCGCACGCCGTTGCGGATGCCTTCCTGGATCTCTTCAACGGGCACGCCGTAGGTCTCGGGGATGGCACCGCCGAACTTGTTGATCATGTCCAGCCACTCCTGGGGCACCGAGGAGGAGCCGTGCATCACCAGGTGGGTGTTGGGGATGGCTTTGTGGATCTCAGCGATGCGGCTGATGGCCAGCACTTCACCGGTGGGCTTGCGGGTGAACTTGTAGGCGCCGTGGCTGGTACCGATGGCGATCGCCAGGGCATCCACCTTGGTCTTGGCCACGAAGTCGGCGGCCTCAGCAGGATCGGTGAGCAGCTGGCTGTGGTCGAGCTTGCCCTCGAAACCGTGGCCGTCCTCGGCCTCGCCCATGCCGGTTTCGAGGGAGCCCAGGCAACCCAGCTCACCTTCCACGCTCACGCCGATGGCGTGGGCCACGTCCACCACTTCCTTGGTGACAGCCACGTTGTACTCGTAGCTGGCGGGGGTTTTGGCGTCGGCCATCAGGGAGCCGTCCATCATCACCGAGGTGAAGCCGTTGGCGGCAGCACCGAAGCAGGTGGCGGGGCTATTGCCGTGGTCCTGGTGCATCACCACCGGGATGTCCGGATAGGTCTCAACGGCGGCCAGGATCAGGTGGCGTAGGAAGTTTTCACCGGCGTACTGGCGGGCACCGCGGGAGGCCTGCAGGATCACCGGAGAGTCGGTCTCATAAGCCGCCTCCATGATCGATTGCACCTGCTCCAGGTTGTTCACGTTGAAGGCAGGGATGCCATAGCCGTTTTCAGCGGCATGGTCGAGCAGCAACCGAAGCGGGACGAGCGCCATGAGGACACCGGGAGAGTGAATGCCGGCGATCCTAACTGGCCCCTTTTTCGCCTAAATCGGCTGGCGCAATCCGCTGTCGGCCGCCTGCATCGCCCGGTCACAAATCAGCTGACTGTGGACGGCTTCCGAGAGTCCAGGGCGCATCGGCCGGCCCTCCAGTGCGGCTTGAGCCCACCATTCGATCAGCCGCCGCACGGGTGCCACACGGCCGTCGGGCCAGGTGTGTGCAAACGCCAGATCGGCATCCAGAGCCAGCTCCTCCAAGGGGCCACCCTGCTTGGAGCGCCACAGCTGGAAGCCATGCACGTAATCGCTCTGGTTGCTGGATCCCAGCACCAAGCTGCCCTCACTGCCATACACCTCGATCCAGTAGCCGCGACCCGGTCGGGTCACTGAGGCCAGGCTCACCTGTGCTGGCAGCAGCAGGCCCTGAGTGGTTTCCAGTTCCAGCTGCAACAGGGCGATGTCTTCGGCATCCACCGCCGCCAGCCGACCGCTGCCATCGGCAAGGGGCCGATGGGGGATCGCCATGCTGCGCAGACAACTCACCTGGCGCGCCGGCCCCAGCAGCCAGTGCAGCGTGTCAAACGCGTGGGTGCCCAGCGAGCCCAATACGCCGCCGCCTGCGGCTCTCTGGGAATACCAATTCCAGGGTCTGCTGGCGTCGGCGCGGCTGCCCATCAGCCAGTCGAGCTTCACCAGCCAAGGGGTGCCAATGGCGCTTTGTTCCAGGAGTGCAGCCAGCTGCATGAATGCAGGTACAGCGCGATATTCGAAGTCCACCGCCACGGTGACGCCGGCACTAAGGGCTTGGCGCTGCAGCTCCTCGATCTGGCCGGCCTCCAGTGCAACTGGTTTTTCCAGCAGTAGGTGTTTGCCCGCTGCAATGGCGGCCTGGGCTAGGACAAACCGCGGTTCCGGTGGTGTCGCGATCACCAGCGCTTCCACACGGGGATCGGCCAGCAGGGCGTCATAGCTGGAGAAGCCCGGCAGTCCCGTGCTGATGGAGGCCTGCTCAAGTCGTTCCTGGCGGTGATGCCAGAGGGCAACCGGTTCGGTGTATGGGCAGTCGTGGAGTGCCGGTAGGTGCACCTTCTCGCCGAAACCAACCCCCACAAGGGCCACTCCAATGGGACGCTGCGAGGAGGAATGAGCGATCACTGGCGCCGGGTCAAGCCTCAGAAGCCTGCCAGCAAGGAGGCTCCCGCGGCACAGGCTGCCTCGAGGGTGGTGGCGATGAGCCCGTCACTGCCCGCGGGCTGCCAGCTGCTGCCCCATTGGGGAATCCCATTGATCGAGGTGTCGCGGAAGAGCTGCTGGCCGCAGTCGATCTCCATCACATAAAGGTCGCTAGCGGGAGGCCGTCGCTCGCTGCCGTCGGGGTTGAGCGTTTGATCGCTAGGCGGGGCAGGCTGGAAACGGCTCAACACCGTGAGGTTGCCATCGCGGTTGACCCGCAAGCTTCCGGCATCCCACCACTGGCGGCCATCGTCTGTGGATGGCACTTCATGCCAGTCCACTGGGCCCGCCCAGGCCGGAGCGATCGGCATCACGCTGAGCAGCAAGCAGAGCAGCGCGGCCAGAGATGCGCACAGGCCGATCGCAAGCCTGTTCTGGTTGATAACGCTGGTCATCCAAACACTGCGCTTCATGCGGATACCGCTTGATGACAGCCGTGCATCTTCAGCAAGCTCACCAAGGTGCTGCGCAGCTTTGTGCGGGGCACGATGTGATCCACGAAGCCGTGGTCTCGCAAGTATTCAGCCGTCTGGAAATCGTCGGGCAGCTTCTCTCGCAGGGTTTGCTCAATCACGCGCCGGCCAGCGAAGCCGATCAGCGCCTTGGGCTCAGCCAGGATTAGATCGCCCAGCATGGCGAAGCTGGCCGTCACGCCGCCCGTGGTGGGGTGGGTGAGCAGTGGCATGTAGAGCAGCTCGGCCTGACGGTGCCGCTCCAGCGCACCCGAGATCTTTGCCATCTGCATCAGCGAGAGCATTCCCTCCTGCATGCGCGCGCCACCGGAGGCGCACACGATCAGCACGGGGTAGCGGCGGGCAGTCGCTTCCTCGATCAGGCGGGCCAGTTTCTCCCCCACCACCGATCCCATGGAGCCGCCCATGAAGCGGAAGTCCATCACCCCCAGGGCTAGGGGCAGACCCTCAACCCGACACAAACCTGTGATCACCCCATCCTTGAGGCCAGTGGAGCGCTGGGTGTCGCGGATGCGATCGGCATAGCTGCGCCGATCCTTGAAGGCCAGTGGATCGGTTGGACTGAGATCGCTATCGAGCGCTTCGAAGCTGCCCTCGTCGGCGATCAGGCGGATCCGCTCATCGCTAAAGATGCGGTGGTGATAGCCGCAGCCGCCGCAGACGCTGGCGTTGGCAGCGAGGTCCTTGCGATAAACCACCAGGCCGCACTCGGGGCATTTGCTCCAGAGGCCGTCGTCTTCGTTGACCTCCTGGGCCACGCGCACGGTGGGTGCGGTCTTGCGGCGGTCGGCGAACCAGTCGAACAGCGACATCGAGCCAGCGGTGTCCGCAACTACAGATCAATCCATTAAAGGGCGCTCCAGCCCAGCCACTGGCTGAAGCGTTGCAGCCAGAAGCCATTGCCAAGGCACCACACCGCCAGGCCACCCGCGGCCAGAAACGGACCGAAGGGGAAGGGTTGGCCGCGCTTGAGGCGCCCACTGAGCAGTCCAATCAGTCCGAACAGGGCGCCAGCGAACACCGACAGCAGCACGCTCAGGCCCAGGCCGGTGAGGCCCAGCCAGGCCCCGAGTAGTGCGGCGAGTTTGGCGTCTCCGAGCCCCAGGGCTGGTTTTCCCAGCAGTTTCTGGGCCAGGGCACTGGTGGCTTCGAAGCCCAACAAGCCGGCACTGGCGGCTAACAGATGCCAGAGCAGCAAGCTGCGCCCAATCGCATCGCCTTGGCTGAAGCCTGCGATGGATGTGATCACTAGCCCGAGCACCACACCCCACCGGCACAGGGGTTCTGGTAGCCAGAGCTGATCAAGGTCGATCAGCACCATCGGTAGCAAGAGGCTGATCAGAAGCCAGCCGCTGAGCACCGCCAGTAGTGCCGGTGCGCCAGGCAGGTTGGAGGCCGGCGCGGCCACGGTGGTGGGAGCGGGAGCCGCAGCCACAAACAAGCCTGAGCAGAGCAGTTCAATCGCCGGGTAGCGGGCATTGATACCACTCCCGCAATGCCTGCAGCGCCCGCGCAGCAGCAGCCAACTGACCACCGGGATGTTGTCGCTCCAGCTGAGGGTGGTGCCGCAATGGGGGCAATGGCTGCGTGGCCGAACCAGTGATTCCTGACGGGGTAGGCGCCAAGCCACCACATTGAGAAAACTGCCGATGCAGGCCCCCAACACGGCGGCCAACACAGCGATCTCGGGGGTGAGAGGAGCGAGCATCAGCCGCGAAGAGGCGATCGGGTGGAGCGGCTCCGGCCTGCACGGCCACGCACCAGCTCCAGGGGGATGAATTGTTCTTCAGGCAGCAGCACCGGCAGTTCAAACACCACTCGGCCTTGGCCAGACAGCGTTGGGCTGATCACGACGCCTAGAGGATCGTTTTGGCTTGGTGCACATTCCAAAAAGTGGAAATAAATGCGCCGGGCCTGTGCGATCACCGCAGCACTGTTGATCCGATCCCAGCGCGGTTGACTTGCAGTTGGCTGCACAGAAGAACCCACCGCCCCCCGGATCACAAAGGATGGGGAGGCCGGTGGGTCAACACTGGGCCGAGGAGCAACCGAAATGGGAGGACCATGTCCGCCAGTTGCGCCCCAGCCTAGTTGGCGTGAAAGCTCAAGCCAGCTTCTTCTTTTCTTCGATCATGCGGTGAATGATTGGCGTGAGGATCAGCTCCATCGCGAAGCCCATCTTGCCGCCGTTCACCACGATCGAGGTGGGGCTGGACATGAACGAATCGTGGATCATGTCGAGCAGATAGGCAAAGTCAATACCCCACTTCTCGCGGGCGCCCTTGCGGAAGTGGATGATCACGAACGATTCATCCGGGGTGGGGATGTCGCGGATCATGAACGGGTTCGAGGTGTCAACCGTCGGAATCCGCTGGAAGTTGATGTCCGTTTGGCTGAACTGCGGGCAGATGTGGTTGATGTAATCCGGCATGCGGCGCAGGATTGTGTCCACGGTGGCCTCGGCTGAATAGCCACGCTCTTTGTTGTCGCGGGCGATCTTCTGGATCCACTCCAGGTTCACGATCGGCACCACGCCCACCAGCAGGTCGGCCAGGCCGGCCACGTCGTAGCCATCACCCTTCACGCCGCCGTGCAGGCCTTCGTAGAAGAGCAGGTCGGTACCCGTGGGGATGGGCTCCCAGGGGGTGAACTGACCGGGCTCGAGGTTGGTGCCGAGGCGGGCGTTGTGCTCGGCGGCCTCCTCCACGGAGTGCAGGTAGTAGCGCTTCTCGCCGGTGCCGGTTTCGCCGTAGCTGCGGAACAGCTGCTCAAGCTTGTCGAACAGGTTGGCTTCGGGGCCGAAGTGGCTGAAGTTTTCGCCCTTCGCCATGGCAGAGGCCATGGCTTCTTTCATGGGGCCGCGCTCGTAGCGGTGGTAGCTGTCGCCCTCCACCACGGCCGGGGTGATGCCTTCGCGCTTGAAGATGTGCTCGAAGGCGCGCTTCACGGTGCTGGTTCCCGCGCCGGAGGAACCGG
>JBIIDQ010000003.1:0-21863 GCA_044238295.1 Vulcanococcus sp. | reverse complement strand
TTCCAGAGTGCCTCCAAGGAATTCGAGCAGGAGTTCCGCAAGGCCGTGGATACGGTGGAAGCTGAGGTCACCGCTTCCACCAACCTCCCTCCGGCTGACCAAGCCCGTGAACAGTCGGTTGAGGCTGACGCTGCTGCTGATCGTCCCGCCCAGGGCTGATCAGGAGCGTCCATCAATCGATGTCTAGTCCTGCAGCACCAGCGCCGTTGCAGCTGCTTGTTGGCCTCGGTAATCCCGGCGACAAGTACGCAGGCACGCGCCACAACGTTGGCTTCATGGCCTTGGAGCGGCTGGCCGCTGAAGCCGGCAGCAGCTTTAAGCAGCAAAGCAAGTTGCATGGCCTGCTGGCCGAGGTTGGCTCCGGCCCCAAGCGGCTGCGGCTCTTGATGCCTCAGACCTTCATGAATGACAGCGGGCGTTCGATGCGTGCCGCTCTCGACTGGTTTGGTCTTGAGCCGGCTCAGATGCTGGTGCTCGTGGACGATATGGATCTGCCGCTCGGACGATTGCGCCTGCGCAACTCTGGTGGTGCGGGCGGCCATAACGGCCTGCGCAGCGCGATCGCTCATCTGGGCGGCCAGGACTTCCCGCGTTTGCGCATAGGCATTGGAGCCCCGGCTCTGAATCCGGTGGAGCGCAAGCAGCGCACTGTGGGGCATGTACTCGGTCGATTCGCCGCTGTGGAGCAGCCGGTGTTGGATGAAGTGCTGGAGGAGGTGCTCCACGGCATCGAGCTGATTCAGAGGCTCGGGTTCGAGCGTGCTGGTAATCGTTTGAACGGCTTTGTTGCGCCCGCTGCAGCCAAGCTGGCCGAGGTCCCCAGCTGCTGAGCCCCTGTTTCGTGAGTCGATTGCCCGCCACCAATGCACAGCTGCGGGTGTTGCAGCAGAGCTTCAGCCAGCGCCGGCTGGAAGGAGAGGTGAGTGCCGGTGGGTTTCAGTGGACTTTTTGCTGGTTCTTTGATCGCGGTGAGTTGCGGGTGGAGCCCTCCCTCGGGCGTGCCCTCATTCACGATGCGCTGCTGCGGTTTTTGCTCAAAGCCGATTACCAGCTCGAGCCCGGAGGTGACTACGCCTTCACCGTGCGCGCCAAGTTTTAGGGAATCAACCACCTCAGGCTGCTCGGGCGGCTGAGCTGGGCGTTCAGATGACGTTCCAGCAGGATCTGGGCCACCACATCGTCCACATCTCGCGGAGGGATGCGCAGACCGTGCGGCACAAGCCGCCGCCATCCCTGAGCGGGTTCGAGCTCCCAATAGCGCTGCCTTGCTTCCAAGGTGGTGCCTGCCTCCGGCACCATGAGCGCGGGCAGTGCTTGCTCTGACAGCCACTGCTGCCAGGCCTGACTGCCGGTGCCATTGCCCACCACAACGCCCGCGCAGTCGGCGGCGCGGAACCACTCCAGGAGCAGCTCACGGCATCGTTGCGGTGGCAGCACGCCGGCTGCCAACACCACCAGCGTCTGCCTGTCGGCCAGCAGTAACCCACATTTGCTGCGGCCGGGGTCGATCGCCGCCAGCGGCTTCAACGGTTGACCGCCCGGATTTCCACCGCGACCGGATCGGCCAGATCACTGGTCTGTCTCGCAACGGCTTGGAGCTGCACCACCTGTCCAGCTGGGCGGTTGCTCAGCTCAGCACTCAGCTGGCTGAAGCTGGAGGCATCGAATTGCAGCCCGCTGGCGAGGCTGCCCTGCCGCTGCACGGTGTTGTAGGCCGAGGCAAGCAGCAGATTGAGGCGGCTACGCACCTGCTCCACGCTGCGTTCATCCCCCTCCAGCACGGTGGAAGCCAGTTGCTCTCCGGCCTTCACCACGAGCTTGTTGCGGCGTACATCGGGAAAGGCCACCACCTGCCGCTCACCCTTGAGCACGTTGGCGGCTGAGATCAGGCTCACCACCCACTCCCCCGGTTTGCTGAGGATGCCTTCGAGCTTGGTGATGTCGCTCCGGGGCACCAGCAGGATCTGCCGGTTGGGGGTTTGCCCCGGGAGGACCCGTTGATAGACGTTGGTGTTGGTTTGAAGCAGTAAGGCCTCGATCACGGCCTTGGCCTGTTCGGGACGCTCGATGCGGACCTTGGCAATCTCCAGGGGCTGTCCGCTGCTGATCACCACATCGCCACGACGCAGGGCGATCAGGTTGCTTTCCAGCTGTTCCAGTTCTTTGGCACCGGCGCGGATCCGTGTGTTGAGGCGTGCCAGCTCATCGCGGTTGCGTCGGATATCGGCATCCTTGGCACCGATCTCACGGGTTAGCCGATCGCGTTCCGCCTCCAGTTGGCGGCGTTGCTGCAACAGAGGCGCGAGCTCCTTGCGTAGCGCTGCTGCCTGGGTCTCCACCATGCCCAATTGGCGGCGGGCTTGTTCTCGCCCTCGTTCCGCAGCACCCAGTTCGCCACGGCTGCGGACGAGGGCTTCGCGACTGTCCCGCAGGCGCCGCTCCAGCTGGTCCAGCTCGAATAAGCCTGTGCGCAGACGGTCGCTAACCAGCAGCATCAGCCCCAGCGAGATCGCGCTGATCAGGCTGCCGGTGAGCACCGTGATCACCACAGCGGTGCGGCGTGGCCGCATGCCAAGCAGGCTGAGGCGAGCCTTGCCGACTTTCGATCCAAGCCTGTCTCCCAGGGTGGAGAGCACTCCACCCAGCAACAGCAACGCCAGGATCAGCAGCCAGCCGGACACAACCTTGAGCGACGGTGCTCAGTATCGACGGGAAGTGCTCAGCTGAAGCGCTTCGCCAGCGCTAGCGGATCAAACACCGTGATCTTTTTGCGGTCGATCTGCACCAGCCCCGCATTGCGCAGATCCCCGAGGAGTCGCGTGATGGTGACCCGGGTGGAGCCGATTGCCTCAGCGATGGCCTGGTGGGAAAGACGCAGGTCGATGGTGATCCCCTCGGTGGTGGGCACTCCAAAATCGCGGCACAGCACCAGCAGGAAGCTCACCAGCCGCGACGACATGTCGCGGTGAGTGAGGGTTTCGATCATCGTTTCGGTCTGCAGGATCCGCGATGACAGACCCTGCAGCATCAGCAAGCCCACGCTGGCGTCGAGTTCGATGGCTTTTCGTACTGACGTCGCCGGGGCGGTGACCATCTCCACGCGTGTGAAGGCCACAGCGTGGTAGAAGCGATCCGACCGTTGACCGGTGAGCAGGGAGAGCACGCCAAACAGGCTGTTCTCTCGCAGCAACGCCACCGTGATTTCTTCGCCAGATTCGTAGACCCGCGAGAGACGCACGGCGCCGCGGCGCAGCAAATAGACCTTCTCGGCTGGGTCGCCTGGGAAGAAAATGGTCTTGCCGCGCTCCACCGTCTCGGTGGTGCTTCCACTGAGGCCACGGATCACGTCCAACAGGGTGGCGTTGGCCATGGCAGGCGAGCCCGCGATCGGCATCAGCCCTGCGGCGCCGGTCGTGGGGCTAGAGGAATAGCGGCTGAAGCCTGGTTTGGCACCGACCATCGCGGCGGGGCAAGGTGAGCCGGACCCTACGGATCACCCCTGCGGGCTCTTGTAGTGGTTGACACTAATTCTGGGCTTGCTCAACCGCCTCCTGCTGACTGCGCCGCAGCTCGACGAGTCCTGCTTCGGCCAGATCCAGCAGCCCGTTGAGCTGCAGACGTGAAAAGGGTGCCCCCTCGGCGGTGCCTTGCACCTCTAACAGTTGCCCCTGGCTGTTCATCACCACGTTGAGATCCACTTCGGCGCGGCTGTCTTCGCTGTAATCGAGATCCAGCAGTGCTGCTCCATCCACCAGCCCCACGGAGACGGCGGCCACCTGCTCCAGCAATGGCGAGGAGTGGAGGATTCCGCATTGCTCGAGTCGCCGCAGTCCCACCGCCAGGGCTGCCCAGGCGCCAGTGATCGAGGCGGTGCGTGTGCCGGCATCCGCCTGAAGCACGTCGCAGTCGATGTGCAAGCTGCGTTCGCCGAGCGCTTCGAGGTCCAGGCAGGCCCTGAGGCTGCGGGCGATGAGGCGTTGGATCTCTTGGGTTCGCCCGGAGAGCTTCATCAGTTCTCTGGGCTGACGGCTCGGAGTGCTGGCCGGCAGCAACCTGTAATCGGCGCTGAGCCATCCCTTACCGGATCCTTGACGCCACTTCGGCACGCTCTCCTCAAGGCACACGCTGCAGATCACAGATGTGCGGCCGGTGTGCACGGTGACGGAGCTGAGCGCAAAACCCATCGGGTCCCAACTGAAGCGGGTGGGGCGCAGCTCGCTGGCCATGCGCCCGTCCTGGCGGATCAGTGCAGCGGGCATACCTGTGACCTTGAGAGCACGCCTCCGATGGTACGGGTGTTTCCACTACAGGTAGTGGTGAAGGCTTGCTCGGTGGCTCAACACCGCTACATTCAGCATCAAGCCTGGTGCCCAGCGGAGATGACGGCGAGCATTGCAGCCATTCCCAGCAGCGGCGCCAGCGGTCCTTTCCGCCCTGGTCATCGCGCTGCGGCGCCTCGGGCCTTTAGCCCCCCGCCGGCGACCCGCAGCCTGCGGCTGGTCGCCCAGCAGGAGGGGTTGCTGCAGGTGCACACCGCGCCCTTCCGCGGCAGCTTCAGCGGCGTGTTCAGCCAGGCGCTGCGGAGTGCGGGTTTGGGGAGTCGGGTGCTGATCAGCCAGTTTCTGAAGGGAGGCGTGGATCAAGGTCTCGACCGCAGCGTTTGGCTGTGTGGCCGGCTGCAGTGGTTGCGTCCGGCTGTTGCCGGATGCATCACGGACCCTGCGTCCCCTGATGCCTCCGGTGCTCCTGATGGTGAGGCTGTCCGTGCTGTTTGGGCCTACACCCGCGAGCAGATGCTCTCCGGTCAGCTGGATCAGCTGGTGCTCGATGAGCTGGGCCTGGCTGTGGAGCTCGGCTATTTGCAGGAAGAGGAGGTGGTCACTGCACTGGAGCAGCGCCCCAGCCACCTGGATGTGATCCTGACGGGGCCTGCAATGCCCGGTGCCCTTCTGGCGATGGCAGATCAGGTCACCCAGCTGCGCCGAGGTTTCTGATGCTCAAGAACGACCGTTGGATCAACGAGCAGGCAGCCGCCGGCATGCTGGAGCCCTTCCAGCCCAAGCTGGTTCGTCATCTTGATCCTGATAACGCCGCCCAGCCGGTGCTCAGCTTCGGTTGCTCCTCCTACGGCTACGACCTGCGCCTTTCGCCCCAGGAATTTCTGATCTTCAAGCACGTGCCGGGCACCGTGATGAACCCCAAGCGGTTCAATCCGGCCAACCTTGAGCCTGCGCCCCTCCACCGCGACGACGACGGCGATTACTTCATCCTTCCGGCTCACTCCTACGGCCTCGGCGTGGCATTGGAGAAGATGAAGGTGCCGGCCAATATCACCGTGATCTGCCTGGGCAAGAGCACCTACGCACGCCTGGGGATCATCGTGAACACCACTCCGGCGGAAGCCAGCTGGGAAGGCCACCTCACCCTGGAGTTCAGCAATTCTTCGGGAGCCGATTGCCGGATCTACGCCAACGAGGGCATTTGTCAGCTCCTCTTCTTTGAAGGAGATCCCTGTGAAACCACGTACAAAGACCGCGCTGGTAAGTACCAGCACCAGCCCGAACGGGTCACCCTCGCCAAGGTCTGAGCGCTGAGCCTCGGGCTAAGGAGCCAGCCGAGCTTTGTGGAGGCGGCTCTTCTCGTACCAGGCCGCGATTTCAGGAGCCCAGGCCTGCATGTGCGGCCACATCAGATCACACAGCACCCGGATCTCTTCCTGCGCGTCGAGCTTGGCGCGGAGGTCCATGAAGTGGAGAAAAGCGCGCAGCGAGAAACTCACTACGAAGTGCTGGCGGTAGTCGAACGGGAGGATGCCGCGGGCATGCTCTTCAGCGAAGCCGGCAGCAAGCATGTCGCGGTAACGCTCGGCTGCCATGCGGCAGAGCTCCAGATCTTTGCTGCGCTCCTCGGCGGTGTAGGCGTATTTCTTGCCTTGGCGATCGCTGTAGTTGCCTTCGGGGCGTAGGTAAAACACCTCCTCGAGCTCGAGCTCGCCATTGGCGGCGCGGCAGATGCGATCGCCTGTGTAGCGCATCGACTGCACATCGAAGCTCACGCCCACGCGGTGGGTGCGGGCCTGCTGCATCACCGAGTGGGGAAACCAGCCCACATTGAGCACGATCTGAGCGTGCTCGAGCGGTCCGTAATGGCCGCGTTCACCAGCGAGCAGCCGCTTCACGCAGATTTCGCCGGCCTTGGTCTCGTCGGGCCATTCCGAGCGGTCGGAGGCCACGAACCCTTCGCTGTAGTCCTGGTGCATCGCGGCGTAGATGCACTGCTGAGGATTGGGGGTGGCGGCGATCAGCTCAACCCGGAAGCGGTTCATGGGGTGAAGGCACCGGCGCCGGCCGGATGGCGATTGGCTGCAGGGTAGATGGGTTTTGTGGTCTAGACGTCAGCCGTGGCTGCGCGGACCTGCCATCGCTGCAGTGGCAAGAGAGGGTTGCAAGCTGCTTTGGCTGGCCATCCCCGCCAGCTGTGGCAGCGGTGTTTCGGCGATCAGAGCTGTGGTGAGAGCTTCCAGCTCCGGACGGCTTCGAGCTCCGAGTGCTCGCCCCACGGCTTGGCCGGACGCGTTGAACAACTCCAATTGCGGTATGCCGTTCACCTCGTAGCGATCGATCTCTGGCTGCCAGCGCGGATTGTCAACGTTGAGCAGAACCACATCGAGCTTGCCGTGCTGTTGTTGCTCGATCGTCTCCATTGCTGGAGCCATGGCCTGGCATGCCTCACACCAGTCCGCGTAGAACTCCACCAGGGTGGGGCGTCCATCCCCAAGGGCAACGGAAAGATCCAGAGATTGTCGAGCCAACTTCTCAAGCGGCGCAGACGGTTGCAGCCCGCCGCGTAAGGCAAACAGCGCCAGTGCCAGCACGGCTCCCAGAGCTGCTAAGAGCAGACGGGCCCGACGACCGAGCAGCGGTTGTGCCGCTGAACTGCCGGCACCGCTCGGGTCTGTTGAGGGTGCGCTCACGCGGAAAGCCAGAACGTTCGCTGCTCAATCTGACAGTTTTTGAGCGCTCGTTACGCTGTGAACCGGTGGGCCAGCCAGCGTGAAACGCCGCATCACCCTCCATTTCCCTCGTGAGGCGGTGCATCAACCGATCGCCTATCGGTTGGCGGTGGAGTTCGATATCGCCGCCAAAATTCTCCGCGCTCAGATCGCTCCCAACCAGAGCGGCACGATGGTGGTGGAGCTTTCTGGCGACATCGACGATCTTGCCGCTGCTGAGCAGTGGCTCGAGAGTCAGGGCCTGGGGATCAACCGCGCTTCGGGTCAGATTCGGGTGGATCGCGAGCGCTGCGTGGATTGCGGGATCTGCACCAGCGTGTGCCCCAGCGGCGCTCTTCGCAGTGCGGCACCCTCTTGGCAGCTGCAGTTCGACGCGCAACGCTGCCTGGTGTGCGAACAATGCATCCCAACCTGCCCATTTGAAGCCATTGCCCTGGTGCTGGAGCCAACCCCGTGAGAGCTGTGTTTGGTGTGGTGTTGCTGCCCCTACGGGCGCCCATGTTGCTCGTGCTGCTTCTGGTGAGCAGCTACATGGGGCTGCATTGGGCTGAGGTGGCTCCGCTGTTGCTCAATCGCGCTGAAACCCCCCTTCAGCTGGAGCTGGCGGGGTCATTGTTCTGGCCCTTGCAATGTCTGCAGGCCCTCGTGGTTGTGGTGTTCTGTGCCATGCCGGATCTGCTGTTGCGGGAGTTGTCGCAGCTGATGGCTGCGAGCAAGGCGCTCACCCTGGTTGTGACGTTGTTGATCGTGATTACCGGGGGGTTGTACCTGTTGCACCTGGCTGTGCTGGCGGAGGTGTTGGTGCTTGCTTCAGCCGTGCTGCTCGCCCGACTCGACCTCAGCCGTTTGCGGATCGCGCCGGCCCCGCTTTGGGCTGCTGCCGGTCTGAGTCTTTGGGTGCTGGCCGGGATTGGCTTGGGATACCTCGCCCACGAGCGCTTTGCTGTTGTGCTCGGCTAGCTCGGCGAGCACAACCGCTCAGGATCCGCCTGCAGCAGTTGGTAGCTCCAGCGATTGCCCAGCACCTTTTTCACGTAGAGGCGTGTTTCGGGGTAAGGAATGGCCTCGGTCCAGAGTTCAGGCTCCCGCTGCGGATCTGGCAGTGGTCCTTTCAGCCAACCCTCCACCGCACCCGGGCCGGCGTTGTAGCTGGCCACGGTGAGGAAAGGTTGGTTGCCCCAGCGCTGCAGCAGTTGCTTGAGGTAGCGAGCCCCCAGCTGGGCATTGAGTGCCGGGTTCTGCAGCTCTTGGCTGCTGGGCTGCCGTCCTGCCAACTCGGCCGCTGTTTCTGGCATCAGTTGCAGCAGGCCGATCGCTCCCACCGGTGACGCCACGCCGGGGCTGAAACGCGATTCCTGCCGAGCGACACCCCAGAGCAGCTCGAGATCCACCCCTTCCTCTCGGGCGGCTTGTCCCAGTTCCTGTTGGAAGCGCCGGGGATGTTGTTGCAGTTCCCGTTGCCACTGCCTGCGGCAGCCCGCTTGGGGTAGGCGCAGGTTGGCGAATTCCAGCTGGCCAAGCCCCGTCCAGTCGTCACCGATCCCGGTGCGTAGACGTCCCTCGAGGAGCAGTTGATCAGGGCCCTGCGGCGGTGCTCCACCCCGCTGGTGGCGCCAACTTTCCCAGGCTTCGAGCGCTTGGCCGGTGCGCCAGAGGTCATCGAGGCCGGCGTTGCCGCTCGCTAGCGGCAGCCAGGGCAGTTCGGCCGCCTGATCCTTGGGGCCTTGGCTCGGTGATGGAAGCTCGCGGCCCAGCCGCGCCAGTGCCCGCCAGCTGTAGTACCCCACTGGCTGAGCGCGCAGCACGCTTTGCCAGAACTGTTGGGCTGCCGCTTGCTGCCCCTGTTGTTCGGCGCTGTAGCCCTGCCAAAACAACTGCCGGGCTGCCAGGGCAGCGGGCAGTTGTTCGCTGTTGATGGCGCCCAGGATGGCGCTGGCCTGCGGCCAATCTCGTTTCAGCAAGGCCTGGCGCGCCAGCTGCCATTGCAGTTCCCAGCTGGAAGGCTCCTGCGGCCACCGCTGAAGCACGGCTTGCCAGGGAAGGCGCCGCTCCAAGGCCAAACGCGCCTGGACCGGGGCACTGGCTTGGAGCGGCGCCGGTAGTTGCTCGAGCAGCTGCAGCGCGGGCTGACCAGGCTCTTCCGACAGCAAGGCTGTTGCCTCACGGCCGATCGCGCGGTTGGGTTGAGCTTTGGCCAAGTTCAGCAAAAGCTGCTGGCCTTGCTGCTGTTGGGTGGCGTCACCGCGCAGCAGGCCGCGGCTGAGGTTCAGGGCAAGCTCCCCTGGCAGGGGCTGTGTGCCCAGACAACGCTGCGCAGCCTCCAGATGCCCGAGTTGCAGAAGGCCGCTGGCTAGCTGTTGCCGGTTTTTGGGGGTGAGTGCGGCCGAAGGCTGTTGGCATTGAGCCAGGAGCAACGCTTCGGCGCCTGGCCAGCGTGCGCCCCAGCGGGCTAGGTGCAGGCTGTTGCCCGCTTCCAAAGCGGCGGCTAGCGCGGCTGGATGAGCAGGGAAGCGTTGCAGCAACCTCTGCCGCTGGCCGAGCGCATAGAGCGCATCGGCGCTGGCGGCCTCCTGGGGGAAGCGGCGCAGGAGATCGTTCCAGAGGGCCTGAGCTTGCTGGGGCCTGCCCTGTGCTTCAGCGCTCTGGGCTGCCTGCTTCAGGACGACGGCAGCCAGCGGGGATTGGCCCCACCCCTGGCCCTGCAACAAGCGTTGCCGTTCGCCAGCACTCCGCTCCGGCTGCGCGCTCAAAAGCAGTGCGGCATCGCGGCGGCGTTGGGGATCCACGCCGCGGTAGCGGGCTGCCTCCAGGGCGGCAGTGGAGCTGGAGGGGTTCAGGGGTGGGGCCAGCTGCAGTAGGGCCTGGCGGGCCATGGCCAGGGCGATGCCGCTGCCCAGGCAGGTGGCGCCGATCAGCAGGGCGGCGGAGGGGCGCAGCGGGGGCAACAGGGTTGGACGGGTGTTGGCATTCTTGGGGAGATCGCATCCCCAGGTCATGGGCCGGCTGCAACTCCCCGCACTTCCGCCGAGCCTCACGCACTTGCCCGGCTGGCGTCAGCGGCGGCGCTTGCTGCAGGTGTGGGCCTTGGCCGGTGTGTTGATCCTGCTGCGGCCCCTCTGGCCGCTGCGCTTGCTGCCGGGCTGGTTGGTGGGCGGTGTGCTGCTGTGGGCCGTGGTGGAGCTGGTGTTCTGGGCCTGGTGGCCGCGCCGTTGGCGCTGAGGCTGTTTCGGCCCTCCACCTAGCCTGCAGCCCGACTCAGGTGCGTTGTTGTGATGGCCGAGCCGGCTGCGTTGTCTCTGGCTGAGTTTCCGCTCGGCGCTCCCCTGCCCCGGGGCACAGCCGCCTTTGGTACCGATGGCATCCGTGGTCGGGTGGGTAGCCAGATCACTCCGGCCCTGGCTTTGCAGTTGGGCTACTGGTGCGGGCGGGTCTTGCCGGCGGGTGGACCCATCCTGCTGGGTAGCGATTCGCGCAGCAGCGGGCCGATGCTGGTGGCGGCCTTGGCTGCGGGGCTCACGGCTGCGGGCCGTGAGGTGCTCGATCTGGGCCTCTGCCCCACGCCGGCGGTGCCGGGCGCGATTCGACAGCTCGGCGGTGGTGGCGGGCTGATGGTGAGCGCCAGCCACAACCCTCCCCATGACAACGGCATCAAAGTGTTTGGCGGCTGCGGCTCCAAGCTGGGTAAGGAGCAGCAGGCGGCGATCGAAGCCGGGCTGCATGGGGCAGCTGAGGGCCAGAGCGGTTTCAACCCCACCGGCCAGCTGCGGCAGCGCCCTGATCTCCTGGAGGATTACCAACAGCGTCTTCTGGAGAGCGTGGCGGGTGCACGTCTCGATGGCTGCCGCATTGTTTTGGATCTCTGCTGGGGTTCCGCCAGCAGCTGTGGTGAAGCCCTATTCCGGGGCCTCGGCGCTGAGCTCACCGTGCTGCATGGCGCGCCCGATGGCAGCCGCATCAACCAGGGTTGCGGCAGCACCCACCTCGAGCCTTTGCGCGCCGCTGTGCTGGAGCACGACGCAGCGATGGGCTTCGCGTTCGATGGCGATGCGGATCGCATGCTTGCGGTGGACGGCCGTGGTCGGGTGGTGGATGGCGATCAGATCCTTTACCTCTGGGGCCAGGCCCTGATGGCGGAAGGTGCTCTGCCCGAAAACCGCATCGTGGCCACGGTGATGAGCAATCTCGGCTTTGAGCGGGCCTGGCAGGCCGCCGGGGGCCTGCTGGAGCGAACGGCCGTGGGTGATCAATACGTGCATGCCGCCATGGAAGACCTAGGGGCGGCCCTCGGCGGTGAGCAGTCCGGTCACATCCTTTCGGCGCGCCACGGCATGAGCGGCGATGGCCTGCTCACGGCCCTGCAGGTGGCCACGTTGATCCAGGCGCGCGGCGGTTCACTGGCCGACTGGATGGACACCAGCTTCCAGCCTTACCCCCAAAAGCTGGTCAACGTGACGGTGCCCGACAAAGGCCGCCGCACCGGTTGGGAGGCTTGTGAGCCTTTGCGCGAGGCAGTGCAGGCCGCTGAAACCGCCATGGATGGCTGCGGTCGTGTGCTGGTGCGAGCCAGCGGCACCGAGCCGCTCTTGCGTGTGATGGTGGAGGCGGCGGAGCAGAGCGATGTGGACCACTGGAGCCAGCACCTCGCCCAGCTCGCCGATCAACACCTCAACGCTGCCTGAGCCGCCAGGTTGAGAGCCCCCGCGCAGGCATCGCCGGAAGGCGCCTGCTGCTGCGCTCCCGGTAGATGTTGCTGCAAGGCGTCGCTGAACGCCCTTTGCAGGCTGCGGAGGTGAGCAAGGGCTCCGCCCACCCCACACACCGCTGGTGCCCGCAGGTCCAATTGCTCTGCGATGGTGTGGACCATCACGGCCAGGGCCTCCGCCGAGCGCCGAATCACGATCTGGGCTTCAGCATCGCCATGGAGGGCCTGCTGATCCACCACCGGCGCCAGGCGGGCAAATCCAGCCGCTCCGAAGTCGGGAGCGACCACCGCTGCTTTCACGTCCTGGGCGCTACTGGCTCCCAGGGCCTGCCAGAGCTGCTCCCGCAGGGCTGTTTCCACCAGCCGACCATCGGCCATCTGCACGCTCAGGGCCAGGCCATCACGGCCGATATCCATGGCCGATCCCGCTCCGTCCAGCAGCCAGCCCCAACCGCCGCAGCGGTGGGTCGTTCCTTGCGCATTGCTGCCCACGGCGATGCAACCAGTGCCGCTGATCACGAGGATGCCGGCGTTGCTGCCGAAGGCCCCGGCGAGGGCGGTGCGCTCATCGCCCAGAACCACCATCCGGTTTGTCGCCAGTCCGAGGCTTTCGGCGGCAAGAGCCGTGCCCTGGTGTTGCACGGGGCTGCCTGCCTCGATGCCGCTGGCGCCGATGGCAGCAGCTTCAAGGCGTGTGCCGGCGTTGAGGCCTGCATCGCCCAATGCCACTTTCAGGCTGCTGTGCAGTGCCGCCACAAACCGCGCGCTGCCCCCATCGGCAGCCAGATGCGATACGCCGCTGCCTTGGCCCTCGCCTTGGGCGCTCCAGCTGCCATCAGGCCGCAGGGTCGCCAGCCGGCAGGTGGTGTGGGTCTGACCAGCGTCGAAGCCGGCGATCAACGGGCTGGTCGTTTCAGGCATGGCTGTTGCCAGTGTCTGGCCGGCTCACGCTCAAGGTGGCCAGGCAGAACCAACCGCTGAGCTGCACTTCCGGACGGAAAAAGATTGTGTCCGTGATGCCCTGCATGCAGAGGCCGGCGATGGCAGCCAGCGCTGCCAGAGCAGGGAGGGCCCAGGTGGATTCGCCCTTCAGCTGAGCCCAGCCGGCCCTGATTGCTGCGGCGAGAAGCCCAAGCCCCGCGAGCAGGTTGGGGATGCCCCCTTCCACCAGCAGCTCCAGCGGCACCGAGTAGGCGCTGAGCGCGTTGAACTTGGGTTGTTGATACAGCGGATAGATCAGGTTGAAGGCGCTGTTGCCGGGGCCAATCCCCAGCCAGGGCCGGTCCTGAATCATCTCGATCGCTGCCAGCCACACGTTGATGCGGAAGTTGTTGGAGCTGTCCTGCCGGCCGGCCAGCAGGCTCATCACGCGGATGCGCAGCGGTTCGATTTGGGTCACCGCCACCACCAGCACCGCAACGCCTCCGGCCACCAGCAGCAGCGGAAACAGGCGCCGCCAGAGGGTGGTCCAGTGGCGGGTTTGCCGCAGCACCAGCAGCAGCACCACCGCCCCCAGGGCAGCGAGCATCCCGAGCCAGCCCCCACGGCTGTAGCTCAGAAACAGAGCGATGGAGCCCAGCAGTAAGGAGGCTGCGGCAAACAGGCGTTGCGGCAAGGTGCGCCAGCGCAGCAGCGCCACCAGGGCAATTGGCAAGATCGGAATCAGATAGCCCGCCAGGAGATTGGGGTTCTCAAGGGGGCCGTAGACCCGGATCGTGCCATCGGCCACGGAATTGGGATCAGCCCAGCGCGCTAGCTCGGTGGTGTCGCCATAGAGCTGGCGAATGGCCATCACGGCACTCACCAGTTCTCCAGCCAGCAGTGCCGCCACGATCCGATCCCACCATTGGGGTGCAGCGGCCAGCAACTGGCGCATCAGGGCGTACACGCCTAAATAGCTCACCAGCTTCAGCAGTCCTTTGAACGCGGCCACCGGCACAGGCGAGAAGCCCGTGGTCAGCACCGCAAGGCCGAGCATCACCAGCAGCCAGCCGCTGATGCCGCCGATGCGACCGGCTGGCGCGCACAGCGCCCAAACCACCCAAAGCAAGCCCGCCGCCAGGATCAACAGGCTGAGTCCGCCCCGGGTTACAAGGGGCAGGCCCGCCATCAGGGCGCAGAGCACCACGCCGGCCAGCAGCGGCAAGCGCGAGCCGAGGGGCCCTGCAGATGCTCCGTTCAGCCATCCCTGCCAGCGCAGCAGCCAGGGGGTGGATGGCACTGGGGCCAGGCTCATGCCGTGGGGGCTGCGGAGTCGAGCGGATTATCGGCCTGATTGTCTGCGGCTTCCAGCCATTGCTCGAGCGCCTCTCGCTCCGGCAGCGGCGCCTCATTGCGCTCATAGAGCGCTCGGTAAACAGGCAAGCCCTGATCGAGCACGTAGGTCTCCCGTTCGGTAGGCACCGGCAGGGGATTGCTGCTGCGCCAGGGCTTGGCATCGGCGCTGGGTCGCTGGAAGCAGCCGCAGGCTTCTGTGAGCGCCACCATGGGCTCGATCACCGCCAGCACATCGCTCTGTAAAAAGAGGTGTTTGCCCGGGGCCAGGGCCGCGGCGATGGCGAGCACCAGCGCGGGCTGCAGCACACGCCGCTTGTGGTGTTTCTTTTTGAACCAGGGATCGGGGAACTGGATCGACACCAGATCCAGCTGCCCCGCTGGCAAGGCTGCCAACCAGTCTTCGAGGCTCACGTTGGCGTTGCAGAACAAAAAGCGGAGATTGTTGAGATCGAGGGCCTGCCGGTCGGCTTCCGCGGCATGCACCAGGGGTCGGCGGATCTCAACCCCCAGGTGGTTCACGCCCGCTTGCTGCTGGGCCAGCGACAACAGAAACCGCCCCCGAGCGCAGCCGATATCCAGGTGGATGGGCAGGGATGGATCGGCGAAGAGCGCCCCTGGCGGTGGCAGCTCTAGGGGCAGTTGGAAGAAACGGCTAAGGGGATTGACGTGCTGGCGCACCATGCGGCTCAGGAGACTGTGGCTTCGGGCTTGCTCTCGGCAGGCGGGGTGTTGGGCACCAGAAACCCCCAGCTGGCGGTGTAGCCATGCAAGTGGGTGGCACCCGCCACGGGACCGATTTCACCGTTGCAGAACGCGCCCGCTACGGGCACCGTTTCAAATTGCTCGCGGCATGCATTCACATCGCCATCGGGCTGGCCATAGAGCCCTTCGCCCCGCCCGAGGCAAGCGAACAGCAGCGCGGCAAGGGGTTCGGGCTGGCGGCGCCGCTGGCGGCTCAGCAGTTGCCGTTGCTCCTGGCGAGAGGCATTGGCATCGCGCAGCTGGAACTGCACCCGCTGGCCCACGCGCAACCGTTCACCCACGGCCACCGAACCGGTGCGGGGATCCACGCCGATCAGGTTGCGCACCAGAAAGGCGGAGTCGTCGGGGGTGTCGCTGCTGCTCAGCTGAAAGCTGCTTTTGGCCACCCCTAGGAACAGGGAATGGCGCACCAGCTCCCGCTCCTGGGGATTGAGGTCTTCGAGGATGGATTGCAGGCAGGCCACCGGTGTGCCCTGGTTGTGGCCATCGCTGAGCCGCTGCACCACATTGCGTTCGGCCTGCTCCACCTCAAACACCGGGCCAATCGGTCGGCAGCCCTGGGCCACCACCGGTTCGATGCGCCAGGCGCCACTGATCAGGCAGCCCACGGCTCCATCCACCACTTGGTCGTTGAGCAGCAGCGAGCCATGGCTGGCGTTGTGCTGGCCGGCGATGCCACCCACCTTGGCCGCCTGGGGATAGGCGTAATCAAGGCCGCTGATCAGATCGTTGATCGCCGGGCAGCCCGGGTCGATGAACAGCAGCATCGAGTGCGCTCCCTCCGGCTGCGCGCCCACCCAGTCGACCCACTGCTGGCTGGGGCCATCCAGATCAGGCAATCCACCGGCTTCGAGCTGGAACAGCTGCAGCTCGCTGCCCGGCAGGTTGAACAGGCTGACGCTGATGCCCGGTTGATGCTCCAGCTCATGGGGCTGGCCTTGTGGATCGGTGCCCACGACGCCGCCGCCGGCGCAGCCGATCCAGTGGCGGCTGGGAATGGCCTCCCGTAGCAGGGGCAGCAGGCGCTGCAAATCGGTGGCGTAGGCGGTGGAGCAGAACACCAGGGCGAGATCCGCCTGCCCGTGCTGGCCCCCCGCCCGCAGCTGACGGCTCAGATCGGCAACGGCTGCCTCCAAGGCGGGCTGGTTGCTCAGGGCCGTGACGCAGCGCGCCGGCTGTGGGGTGCGGCGCCGCAGCAGGGGACCGATCTTGGACTGCAGCGAATGGGGGAGGCGAAACATCCGAGCCATGGCTGGACCCTACTGCTGCTGGTTGCAGCGTCAGGGTCGGGATAATGACGGCTTGCCGACCCCCTCTGCGTGCCAGACCTGCTGCCCTACCGCACTCTCGTCTGGCTCGACTACCGCCTCGCTGCGGTGTTTGCCGTGGGGTTGCCGCTGGTGCTGCTGCTCTGGGCTGCCTGGAAGCAAGAACAGGCCCTGGTGCGGCTGATGGGCATCTACTGGAAGGTGGCCAGCCTGTTGCTGATCACGGTGTTGCTGCTCACCGATAACAAGCCCCTCGGTTATCTGCTGGCGTTCCTTGCGCAGCTGCTGGTCGTGGTGAGCGTGTGGTTCTGGGTGGACCTCAACGAGGAACTCGACGACCTCCCCCCCTGGCGGCCGCTTCCTTTTGCGATTCGCGCCTGGCGCTGGGGGCTGAGTGTGTACGGCGTGCTAGGAGCCGTGCTCAGCGCGCTTGCCCTGGATTGCGTTCGCGGCGGGGTCACCCGTCCCGTCTGCCGGGCCTGGCTGGAAGCGCCTGACGACCTGCATGGTGGTGCAGCCAGTGTCTTTAATTTCTTGTTTGGCGGAAGCTGGACCGGTGTGATCGCCGCGTTTGTGGGTTACGTGGCCTTGGTGGGCTACGGCGTGGGGCTGCTGCAGTGGCTGCTGGTGCGGCTGCCCAAGCAGGGCCGCGTGGCCGGTGGCTTCTGACGGCCGAGCCATGTCGAGTGACGTTGCCAGCTTGCTGAACCGCATCGAGGAGCTCAGCCGCAGCCGTGCTGATCGGGTGGTGCGCCTGACGGGCGAACTGCCGGGCGACGGCGGCTTGGAGCCCTTTGAGCTGCTGATCTTTCGCGGCTTCTCGAGCAGCGTTAGCCACCCCACCGCCTTTGATCCCGATCAGCCGGCCCTGCCTGCTGAAGCGCTGGTTCAAGCGGCTGAGCTGCTGCAGGGCCCCCTGAACCCAGCTGCTGAGCAGCGCCTCGCTGGTCCGATGGCGCCAGAGCAGCTGCTGGATCCGGCTGCCTGGGCTTGAGCTGGCTTTAGGCGGCTGCGCAGAGGCGGCGCCAATCGCCACAGACTCGGCTCAGGGCTGTGTCGTGCTCGAGCAGTTGCTCTGCACGGGCCAGCTCGAAATCGGCGAACTCAAAGCCTGGGGCCACCGTGCAGCTCACGAGACTCCAGGGGCTGCCGGCAGCCGGTTCGGCGGCAAACCAAGCCCCCGAGGGCACCACATGCTGCGGCCGTTCGCCGGTGGTAATGGCCATGCCTAGACGAGTGGTTTGAACCGTGCCGCTGGGACTGAGCTGATGGATCAGCAGGCCCCCGCCACTGTGAAAGTGCCAGGCTTCATCGGAGCGGATCCGGTGCCAGCAAGAGTGCTCCCCGGCTGTGAGCAGATACAGGATCGCAGTGCTGGCGGCCCGAGGGCCCCGCGCAGTGTTCACCTGCTCGCTGGCGCGGTAGGTCTCGCGGTAGTGGCCGCCTTCCGGGTGCGCACTCAGCCCCAGCTGGCTGATCAGCTCAGCACTGCCACACATCGGCCGCAGAGGGTGGGGTGACTGGCGTGCGTGCCGATATCGGTTTCGTAGTGCCAGCAGCGCTCGCACTTCTCGCCCGCCGCCTTGGCGATGCGCACCGTGATGCCGGCTTCGCTGGCTTCCGCCAGCACCCCAGCAGGTACGTTGCCGCCCTGTTGGAGGGCTGATACCAGCAGCCAGTCGGCCAAGTTGTCGATGCAGGGGTGCGCCGAACTCTCCATCCAGGCGATGGCCGAGGCCGTGGCCTCCGATCCCTCGCTCAGCTCAAGTTGCACTTGGGCTTCCAAGGAGGCGCCGAGCTGGCCGCCGGACCGGCAGCTCTCGAGTTGACGGTTCACTAGGGCCCGCAGCTCAAGGATGCGATCCATCGGCTGCTCCAGTGCTGGCTGGCGCCACTCGTTAGGCGCGGTGGGCCAACCCCGCTCGAAAACGGAGGCTTCCGCCACCTCATAAGGCAGGTTCTGCCAGATGTCTTCCGCCATGTGGCACAGCACCGGCGCGATCAGCCCAGCCAGACGCTCCACCACCAAGGCCAGCACCGTTTGGCAGCTGCGGCGGCGGAACTCTTGGGCGCCGCTCACGTAAAGGCGGTCTTTGGCGATATCGAGGTAGACGTTGGAGAGATCCACCACGCAGAAGTTCTGCAGTGCCTGGAAGAAGCGGTAGAACTCGAAGCGCTCGAAGTCGGCGCTGACGCTGTCGATCAGCGCAGCGGTGCGCTGCAGCATCCATTGATCGAGCAGCGGCAGTTCGGCGTAAGGCACGGCATTGCCACCGTCGCTGGCTGGTCGTGGATCGAAGTCATGCAGGTTGCCGAGCAAGTAGCGGGCGGTGTTGCGCACCTTCCGGTAGACGTCCGCCAGCTGCTTCACGATCCCCGGGCCCAGGGGCACATCGGCCGAGTAGTCGACCGAGCTCACCCACAGGCGCAACACATCAGCGCCGTAGGCAGGCTCTTGTTTCTCGTTTTTCCCGCCCTCCACCAGCACCGCGGGATCAACCACGTTGCCGAGGGATTTGCTCATCTTTCGGCCCTTCTCATCGAGGGTGAAGCCGTGGGTGAGCACCCGCTTGTAGGGGGCATGGCCATTCACCGCCACTGAGGTGAGCAGGCTGCTCTGGAACCAACCGCGGTGCTGATCGCTGCCTTCGAGGTAGAGGTCGGCGGGGTAGTGGAGTTCGGGGGCACGGCTCTCGCCGCCCGCACCGTTGGCGCCGGCCAGTCCGCCCAGCACCCCGGCCCAGGAGGAGCCGGAATCGAACCACACGTCCATCGTGTCGCTGCCCTTGCGCCATTGCGCCGCCTCGGCGGCGTAGTCCGCTGGCAGTAGGCCGGCTTCATCGCGCTCCCACCACACATCGGCACCGTGCTCAGCGATCAGGGCCTGGATGTGATCGAGCGTGGCCTGGTTGAGCAGCACCTCACCGGTTTCGCGGTGATAGAAGACCGGGATCGGCACGCCCCAGGTGCGCTGGCGGCTGATGCACCAGTCACCCCGCTCGCTCACCATCGCCTCGATCCGGTTGCGGCCGCTGGCCGGTAGCCACTCCACCTGCGCGATAGCCTCCAGGGCCGCGGCGCGGAAGCCTTCCACCGAGGCGAACCACTGTTCGGTGGCGCGGAAGATCGTCGGCTTCTTGGTTCGCCAGTCGTAGGGGTAGCGGTGTTCGTAGCGCTCCTGCTTCAGCAGCAGGCCGGTGCCCTCCAGCGCCTCGATGATCGTGGGGTTGGCGTCTTTGAGCACGTTGGTGCCGGCGAAGGGGCCGGCCTCGGCGGTGAGGTTGCCGGCTTCATCCACAGGGCAGAGCACCGGCAGGCCGTATTTCTTGCCGGTGTTGAAGTCGTCCACACCGTGACCGGGAGCGGTGTGCACGAGGCCGGTGCCGGCTTCGGTGGTGATGTAGTCGCCGCCGATCACCACGGCGCTAGTGCGCTCCAGTAGCGGATTGCGGTAGACGATCCCTTCGAGATCGGCGCCTTTCACGTTGAGCAGGGGCTGGAGCTCCAGGCCCAGGCTGGCTTCGAGGCTCTCGCGCAGTTCGGCCGCCACCACAAGATGGCTGGCGGCGGGCGTGGCGCTCTCGCCACGGGGGCTCACGGCGCAGATGGCGTAGTCGAGCCGCGCATTCACCGACACCGCCAGGTTGGCGGGCAGGGTCCAGGGGGTCGTCGTCCAGATCGCCACGGCGAGCCCGCCTTCGGCGATCGCGGCTTCAGGCTGGAGGCCAGCAGCGCTCAGCTGCGTGGCCAGGCCCTCAGGCAGCTGCACCGCCGGGAAAGCCACGAAAACGCTGGGGGAGGTGTGGCCGTCTGGGTATTCGAGTTCAGCCTCCGCCAGGGCGGTGCGTGAGCTGGGGCTCCAGTGCACCGGTTTGAGGCCCCGATAGATGTGCCCGGCCAGCACCATCGCGCCGAACACGCCGATCTGGGCGGCCTCGTAGCTCTTTTGCAGGGTGAGGTAAGGCTGATCCCAATCGGCCCAGATGCCCCAACGCCGGAAGCCGGCCTTCTGGCCTTCCACCTGTTCGAGCGCATAAGCATGGGCCTTCTGGCGCAGGCTCACCGGCGTGAGCTCGGCGCGTTCACTGCTCTTAAGGCCCTGGAGCACCTTCAGCTCGATCGGCAGGCCATGGCAGTCCCAGCCCGGGATGAAGCGTGCCCGCTTGCCCTGCAGCAGGGCCGTTTTATTGATGATGTCCTTGAGGATCTTGTTGAGAGCGTGCCCTACATGCAGGGCCCCGTTGGCGTACGGGGGGCCATCGTGCAGCGTGAAGCTCTCGCCGGGGTTCTGCTGGCTGAGGCGCTCATAAAGCTGCAGCTCCGCCCAGAAGGCCTGAATCTCCGGCTCGCGCAGCTTGGCGTTCGCCCGCATCGAAAAGGGCGTCTGCAGGAGGTTGAGCGTGTCCTTGTAAGAAGGCTGGGCTGAGGACGCAGGCGCAGAGCTGGCGGTCACGGCGCCGGGGGTAGCAAGCGCCGATTATCCCGCCTGGCTGCCAGCCACTTGGAGCAGTTGATCGATCTCCGCGAAGGAGTGCACCACAGGAGCTGGCTGCTGTGCCGTTTTTGGTTCCGTTGCAGCCACTGTCGACTGGGTGGTAGCTGCCGCGGTTGTTTCACTGCGCACCCAGCGCTTGCCGGAAGTTGTTTTGCTGCCACCGCCGCGTTTGAGCGCCGCGAGGACCGTGCCGGTGGCGGCGCTCACCGCGGCACCACCACGGGCCAGGGTGACCGCCAGTTCGTTGAGGCTCGTCTGCCAGCGTTCGATGGACAGCAGGCGCTGCTGTTCTTCCGAAGTGAGGGCCCGCCAACGCAGCTGCAGCACTTCCAGGCCCAGGCGACCAATCAGGAGCCCGCCGCACAGCACCGCCAACATGGGTGAGCCGGTGAGGCGATCAGCGCCGGTCACCAGGGTGAGCCCAAGGAGCAGCACAACCGCGCCCCACGTCGCATCGCGTGGACGCGACAGTTCGCTGGCCATCAATGGCAGCAGCACCACCGCCATGCCCACCACCAGGGCAAGGGTTCCGCTGAGGCTGGCAACCATGGACCCGCTGAGATTGACCTTATTCTCCGCCTATCCCTACAGTCGCGCCATGCCCACCTGGCGGAATTGGTAGACGCGCTGGGTTTAGGTTCCAGTGGCTTCGGCTGTGGGGGTTCAAGTCCCCCGGTGGGCATCGGGTCAGCGGTCGCAACTTCCTAAGGTGGTGCATCACAGACCGCCGGTGCAGACCAGGGAATGACGCAAGCTCTGGTACAGCCACCGGAGATGGATGAGGCCCCGCGGGAGCTGCGCGCGTCGGTGAGTGCCGTGCCGCGCGAATACCTCGATGCGCCCGCTGCCTGGAACCCCACAGTGGGTTTGTTCCTAGGCGGTTATGTCCTGGCTGGGATCACCATCGCCGGCTGGTTTGCCTGGGACTGGTCGCTTCCCGTGCTCTTGACGACAGGGTTCCTGGCCCTACACCTTGAAGGCACGGTCATTCACGACGCTTGCCATAACGCAGCGCATCCCAATCGCTTTTGGAATGCCTTCATGGGGCACGGGGCGGCGCTGCTCCTGGGTTTCAGCTTCCCGGTCTTCACGCGGGTGCATCTTCAGCATCACGCACATGTGAACGACCCGAAGAACGATCCCGATCACATCGTAAGCACCTTCGGCCCGTTGTGGCTGATTGCTCCGCGCTTCTTTTATCACGAGTATTTCTTCTTTCAGCGTCGCCTTTGGCGTCGTTACGAATTACTGGAGTGGGGTTTAGCCCGCGGTGTGTTTTTCGCGATTGTGCTGGCGGGAGTCAAATATGGCTTTATTGATTTCATCTTTAACTGCTGGTTTGCGCCA
>JBIIDQ010000094.1:0-6552 GCA_044238295.1 Vulcanococcus sp. | reverse complement strand
CGGCGTGGGCGACACCGAAACGGTGAGCCTGCACACCAAAGAGGGCTCCAGCTTTGCCTCTGTGCTCAGCGGCGTTGAGAACGGCAGCGCCTTCACGCCGACCTGGAGCGTCACCAAGGGTGAAGGTCTTGTCAGCGTTGACCAGAACGGAACGATCCACGCCATTGCGCCTGGTGACGTCACCGTTGAGGCCAAGATCCCAGGTCTGGCAGCGCGCAGCGGCTTCCTGTTCATCAAGGCCCTGGGCCAAGTCGGCTTCTACACCGATGGTGCGGTGAACTGGGACATTGCCATCTTGGTGGCCGCCTTCGGCGCCAGCCTGTTTGCAAGCCAGATCCTCTCGGGCATGGGGATGCCCGCGAACCCTCAACAGGCCACGGCCAACAAGATCACCCCCGTGATGATCACTGGCATGTTTCTGTTCTTCCCCCTACCGGCAGGGGTGCTGCTCTACATGGTTGTGGCCAACATCTTCCAGGCAGTGCAGACCTTCCTGCTCACCCGCGAAGCCCTGCCTGACAATCTCCAGGTGATCCTGGATCAGCAGCTGGCTGCGAATGCCAAAACCGTGACAGCCACCGTGAGTGGCAGTGATCGGATGCCGTTCGAACCGAAAGGCAAGAAGTGAGCCAATGAGCCAAGAGCCGCTCCAACCAGCCGGTGACCCGCTCCAGCCGGTGCCGCTTCAGGAGCTGCGTTTATTGGCCCATGGTCGGCATTGGCACGTCGATCAATCCCTCAAAGAGCTCGAGAGCCTCACCCCCGTGCGGGGCGAGCTCACCGTTGTGCATCGCGGCAACATCCTTGAGCTCAGCGGCGAGGCCCGCACGATCGTCACCCTCCGCTGCGATCGCTGCCTCCAACACTTCAACCATCCCTTGAGCTTTTGCCATCAAGAGGTGGTTTGGCTTGGTGATCAGGCCCGCCAGGACGGCATTGAGGCCGAGGTCGTGATGGAAGGCGGCAGCGAAGTGCTGGAACTTGATCCTGATGGGCTCAGTGAAAGCCTCGATCCCAGCGGCGATTTCGATCCTGAACACTGGTTGTTTGAACAGCTCAGCCTGCAGCTCCCCCTGGTGAATCGCTGCGGAATCGATTGCCCAGGCCCCGATCTAGAACGCAGCTCCCAGCCGCCTGAACCCATCGATCCACGCTGGGCTGCCCTCAAGAAGCTCCAACCATGAGCCAGATCTGGGCCGACCACCTCGATCTGCTGATCCGGGCGCGAACCCCCATCCTCTGGATCCGCAGCCAGGAAGAAGAGCGAATCGCTGCCCTACTGGCGGCTGCGGCCAAACGGCTGGGCAACCGGGCGCTGGCCCGCTGGGATTTCATCAGCGGACTGTCGGGCTGGCCAGGGCGCAATGGAGAGGCTGCCCGCAATCCGCTCGCGGCCCTCGAGAGCCTGGCGGCCCTTCCGGCGGAACAGCCGGCGCTGCTGGTGCTCCACGATTTTCATCGTTACAGCGAAGACGCCAGCATTTGCCGCAAGCTGCGCAACCTGGCCACCAGCCTTCGGCAGCAACCACACACCCTGGTGATCACGGCCGCTGAATGGCAGCTCCCCCGCGATCTGGAGGAGTGCATCACGCTGCTCGATCTGCCCTTGCCCGATCAGCAAGAAATCGAATCCTTGCTGCGCAGCATCGCCCAGGCCTGTGGACAGGGACTGGATGGCGAGTTGCTGGAACAGTTGAGCCACAGCTGCAGCGGACTGAGTGAGCAGCGCATTCGCCAGGTGGCGGCCCGTGGCCTGGCCAGCCGCGGCCAACTGGGATTGGCCGATCTCGAGGAGGTCCTGGAGGAAAAACGCCAGGCCATTGCCCGCAGTGAACTGCTGGAGTACTGCCCTACTGAGGCCACGCCAGCGGACATCGGCGGCCTCGATGCCCTCAAGCTCTGGCTGGAGCAGCGCCACATGGCCTTCAGCGATGAAGCGCGCCGCTACGGATTGCCGCTACCGCGAGGCGTCTTGCTGGTGGGGCCTCAAGGAACGGGCAAATCGCTTACGGCCAAGGCGATCGCCCACAGCTGGGCGATGCCACTCCTGCGCCTCGATGTAGGCCGATTGTTTGCCGGGCTGGTGGGCGCCTCAGAAGCCCGCACCCGCGACATGATCCAGCGCGCCGAAGCCATGGCCCCCTGCGTGCTCTGGATCGATGAAATCGACAAAGGATTTGGTGCCCCAGGCGATGGCCGCAGCGATGGCGGCACCAGCCAACGGGTGCTGGCCAGCCTGCTCACCTGGATGGCGGAAAAAAGCAGCGCCGTGTTTGTGGTGGCCACAGCCAACGGCGTGGAGAAGCTTCCGCCGGAGCTGCTGCGCAAAGGCCGTTTCGATGAAATCTTCCTGCTCGACCTGCCGGATGCCGATGAGCGCCGAGCGATCCTCGATCTGCAACTGAAGCGGCGGCGCCCCCACCACCAGCTGCCCCTCGATGTGGTGGTGGATCGCACCGCTGGTTTCTCCGGTGCGGAACTGGAGCAGGTAGTGATCGAAGCGATGCATCAAGCCTTCAGCCAGTCACGGGAATTCGGCGAAGCCGATCTGATCGGGGCCGCCGCCCAGCTGGTGCCCCTGTCGCGCACCGCCCGCGAACAACTAGAGGCGTTGCAGTTGTGGGCCAGCAGCGGTCGCGCCCGTCCCGCCTCCACATTGCGCGGCGTAACGAAGGCCAACTCCAGGTAACAAAGGCCGCTGGGCCGGGCGACACAACGGCGAGGCACCCCCAAGCTGCTGGGCATTCGTCAAGGCCACCGTGGAACAGCGCCCCGCCCTCACCACCCAGCTGGCCGTGGCCTGCCTCGGCGCCGGCGTGATCACCAGCTTCGCCGTGGCCCAGGGCCAAAACCCGCTCACGGCCCTCAGCATCACTCTGTTTTCAGCGGTGGCGGCCGTGATGGTGGGTCAAGTGGTCTGATCCGCACCCATGCGGACACTCTGCCCGGCTCTCTCCAACAAGACCTACTTCAACTACGGCGGCCAGGGGCCGCTGCCCACGCCAGCGCTTGAGGCGATTACGGCGAGCTGGCAGCGCATCCAGGACCTGGGGCCCTTCACCACCGACGTCTGGCCGTTTGTTGAGGAGGAAATGACTCGGGTGCGTGGCCAGCTGGCTGCGCTCTGCGGGGTTGGCCCCCATCGCCTGGCCCTCACCGAGAACGTGACCAGTGGGTGCGTTCTGCCTCTGTGGGGACTGCCCTGGCAAAGCGGTGACGAACTGCTGATCAGCGACTGTGAACACCCCGGCGTGGTGGCCGCTTGCCAGGAGCTGGCGCGGCGGGAAGAGCTGAGCATCACCACCCTGCCGGTGTTGGCGCTCTGCTCCAGCACCCCTAGGGCAGAGCTCGACCAAGCAGTGCTTCAAGCCCTGGAGGAGCGGCTCACCCCTGGCACCCGACTGGTGGCGCTCTCCCATCTGCTCTGGAACAGCGGCAGTGTGATGCCGATCGCTGCCGTGGCGGAGCGCCTGCGGCAGCACCCCCTTCAACCCTGGCTGCTGGTGGATGCCGCCCAATCCATGGGCAGCCTGCCGGTACAGGAAGCGGCTGCCGCGGCAGACATCTACGCGTTCACCGGCCACAAGTGGTGCTGCGGCCCCGAAGGGCTGGGGGGCGTTGCGCTCTCCGAGCGGCTGCTGGAGCAGGCCCAGCCGACCCTGATCGGCTGGCGCAGCCTGCGCCATGAGGCCACGGCCGGCAGCAGCTTCCACAGCGACGCCCGCCGCTTTGAAGTGGCCACCTCCTGTGTGCCGCTTTGCAGCGGCCTGGCCACCTCTTTGGAGCTGCTGGCCTCCGAAGGTTCTCCTGACCAACGGCTGCAGCAGATCCAGAAGGGCAGCCTGCAGCTCTGGGAGGGCCTGCAATGCATTGGCTCCGCTCAGACCTTGCTCCGCGAACCGCCACCGGCCGGTCTCGTGAGCTTCCACCTGGAGGGCCACCCCACGGCCAACGTGGTGCAGGAGCTCGGTGCTCAAGGGATCTGGATCAGACGCTTGGATGATCCGGATTGCCTACGGGCCTGCACCCACATCACCACAACACCCAGCGAGATCGAGACCCTGCTCACGGCACTTGAGCGACTGCGCCGCGCTTAACAGGGTCGCCGCCGCAGCGCTTTTTCCGCTTCTTCGCGATCGTCGAAGTGAATCTTGGTGGAGCCCAGGATTTGGTAGTCCTCATGGCCCTTGCCGGCAATCAGCACCAAATCGTGCCCACCAGCTGAGGCGATGGCCGAGGCGATCGCCTTAGCGCGATCCCCTTCCACCTGCAGGGCCGTGCCATCGGGAATTCCAGCGATGACATCGTTGAGGATCTGCTGGGGATCCTCCGTTCTCGGGTTATCCGAGGTGACCACCACCTGATCGGCCAGGCGGGCCGCGATGGCACCCATCTGCGGCCGCTTGCTGCGATCGCGATCACCGCCGCAACCAAACACACAGATCAGTTGGCCGCTGGCAAATGGCCGGCAGGCCTTCAGCGCGCTCTCCAAGCCATCTGGGGTGTGGGCGTAATCCACCAGCACTGCCGGCAGGCTGCCATCGCAGCACTCCACCCGGCCCACTGTGACGCGCTCCATCCGCCCGGGAACTCCCCGGAAGCTTGACAAGCCCATGAGCAGATTGGCCAGGGGCAGACCCTGCTGAAGCAGGGCGCCCACAGCCTGCAACTGATTCATCAGGTTGAAACGCCCGAGCAGCGGCGAATGGAATGGACCGCTGCCCATCGGGCTCACGAGCAGACCGCTCACTCCATCGGAACTGAACTGCAACTGCTCCATCCGCAACTCCGCATCGCTGCCCGCCTCGAGCGAACAGCGCCAGCAGTGGCTGCCGAGGCGTTCCGCAAGCTGATGCCCCCAAGGGTCGTCCACGTTCACCACCGCCGTGGCCTGGGAGGGCTTGAGCTCAAGAAACGAACCACTCAACAGAGATGCCTTGGCCTCGAAATAGGCCTGCATCGAAGGGTGGTAGTCGAGATGGTCCTGGGTCAGGTTGGTGAAGACAGCCCCGGCGAAGCGGCAGCCGCTCACCCGCTGCTGATCGAGGGCATGGGAGCTCACCTCCATCGCACCCACTTGAGCACCAGCCTCAACTGCCTGGGCGAGTTGCCCCTGGAGCACATCGGCAAAGGCGGTGGTGTGCTGCGCGGTCACGCTGTGGCCTGGCCAGCGGTTCACCAACGTTCCAAAGAGAGCCGAGGGCATCCCGCTGCTGGCGGCAAGGTGCTCAATCAAATGGGTGGTGGTGGTTTTGCCATTGGTGCCCGTGACACCGATGAGATGCAGCCGCTGACTGGGCTGCTGCCAGAACTCGGCCGCCAGCAAACCACCCCAGCGAGCGACTGGATCCGCCACAACCAGCACCGGATCGTGATCAGCGGGAGGGCGCGCCTCTGCCGCAGCACGACCAATCACCGCCAGCACCGCACCGGCCTGCAGGGCCTCCGGCCAGAAGCTGCCGCCATCCACCTTCTCCCCCGGCAAGCCCACAAACACCGTGCCTGGGCCTACCCGGCGCGAATCACAACTCACGCTGCTCACCTCAGCGTTCACCAGGCCGGGGGGCACCGCCAATCCGACCTGTCGCAGCAGGGGGTGGAGGCGTTCAGACATGGCAGCGAGGCTGATGCGCCCGTTTTAAACGGATTGAGCGGCTACAACGTCGCCCTGGCGACCAGTCTTGTGAGCCTCAACCAAGACAGCCCCTCACAAGCACCCTTGGCTCTGGAGCCAAGCCAGCAGCTGCGGCGGAGAAAGACGGGGTGAGACCCGAGGCAACACCTGTTGGGTCTGACCCTCGCGCCGCACCAATACCGGCACCTCCAAATCAAAACGAGCCAGCAGCTGAGGGTCTGCATCCACATCGAGCCGCCCATAGGGCACGGCTAGGGCCTTGAGCTTCTCCTCCAGGCCTTCGCAGAGGCAGCACCCTTCCCGGGTGATCAACACCAGATCGGCCATCAATCAGGCACCGGATCGCAGCCGCAGGGGGTGAAGGGATGACAACGCAGCAGGCGCCGCAGCGTCAGCCAACTGCCACGCCATGGTCCGTGGCGCTCAATCGCCTCCAGCCCGTAGGCACTGCAACTGGGGATAAACCGACAGCGCGGTGGGCCCAGCAGCGGCGAGATGAACTGCCGGTAGAAGCTGATCAAGGCCATCAGCAGCCGTTGCAGGAGCAGGTTCATGAACTGCAGAGGATCAGGCCTGGGCCGAGAGATAGGATCGTCAACTGGCGTGGCAACAGCCCGCGGGATGAGCTGCCTGCTTCGCGAGATTCTCGCAAGGCCACTCACCTGCATCCGGCTCGCCGCCCCGCCCGACTGCCCAACCATCACGGTTTTCTATGTCTCGCTACCGCGGCCCTCGTCTGAGGATTACGCGGCGCTTGGGAGACCTTCCCGGTCTCACCCGTAAGTCCGCTAAGCGGTCTTATCCCCCCGGTCAGCACGGCCAAGCCCGTCGCAAGCGCTCCGAATACGCCATCCGCCTCGAAGAGAAGCAGAAGCTTCGCTTCAACTACGGCATCTCCGAGCGTCAGCTCGTGCGCT
>JBIIDQ010000093.1:0-6577 GCA_044238295.1 Vulcanococcus sp. | reverse complement strand
TGGATGCGGTGGTGGGGCGTTGCCGCGGTCGCAATTTGTTCTTCAGCACCGAGGTGGCTGAAGAGATTGCAGCCGCCGACATGGTCTTTCTCTCGGTGAATACACCCACGAAGACCAAAGGGCTGGGTGCTGGTCAGGCGAGCGATCTGCGCTGGGTGGAGGCATCGGCACGCTCCGTGGCCGCTCATGCTCAAGGGCACACGATCGTGGTGGAAAAGAGCACCCTGCCGGTGCGGACCGCCGCGGCAGTGCAGGCGATTCTGCAGGCGGCTCAGGGCGAAAACACCGCCGGTGATGCAGCTAAACCCAGCTTCTCTGTGTTGTCGAATCCAGAATTTCTGGCGGAGGGCACGGCGATCACCGACCTCGAGACCCCGGATCGCGTGTTGATCGGTGGTGAAGACCCCGCAGCGATCGAAGCCCTGGCCGCGATTTATGCCCATTGGGTGCCCGATGAACGCATCTTGCGCACCAATCTTTGGAGCAGTGAGCTCTCCAAACTCACCGCGAATGCGTTTCTGGCCCAGCGGATTAGCTCGATCAACAGCATCGCGGCCTTCTGTGAGGCCACCGGTGCGGATGTGCGCGAGGTAGCCCGGGCGATCGGCACCGATTCACGCATTGGCCCCAAGTTTTTGCAGGCTGGCCCGGGTTTTGGAGGCAGCTGCTTCCAGAAGGACATTCTCAATCTGGTGTACCTCTGCGGGCACTACGGCCTGCACGAGGTGGCTGCCTACTGGCAGAGCGTGGTTGAGTTGAACACCTGGCAACAGCACCGCATCGCCCGCTTGGTGGTGAATCAGTTGTTCGGCACCGTGACGGGCAAGCGCCTAGCGGTGCTGGGATTTGCTTTTAAGGCTGACACCAACGACACCCGCGAGGCGCCGGCGATCAGGATCTGCCGGGATCTGCTCGAAGAAGGAGCGCAGCTAGCCATCTACGACCCGAAGGTTTCTGAGCTGCAGATGACGCGGGATCTGGTCTGTGCTCCCAGTACTGACGGGCCGGGGCTCAGTGGCGAGGGGTGTTGGCAGAGCAGCGGTTCGGAACGGGAGGCGGTGGCTGGAGCCGATGCGGTGCTGATCCTCACGGAATGGGCCGCATTTCGAGCCTTGCCCTGGGAGGTGTTGGGGGCGCAGATGCGCCAGCCTGCCTGGGTGTTTGATGCTCGCGCTGTTGTGGATCCTGAGGCGGTGCGGAGAGCCGGTTTGCGGCTCTGGCGCGTTGGCGATGGCCAGCTCGGTTGATCAGGGATATTGAGACGATGCCTGCTTCAGTTACACGCAATCTGATTACCGGAGGGGCCGGTTTTGTGGGTTCCCATCTGGTGGATCGCCTGATGGACGCCGGTGAAGAGGTGATCTGCCTCGACAACTACTTCACGGGCCGTAAGCAGAACGTGGCCCGCTGGATGGGGCATCCCCGCTTTGAACTGATTCGCCACGATGTGACGGATCCGATTCTCTTGGAGGTGGATCGCATCTGGCATCTGGCCTGCCCCGCTTCGCCGGTGCATTACCAGCACAATCCGATCAAAACGGCGAAAACAAGCTTCCTCGGCACCTACAACATGCTCGGCTTGGCCCGACGCGTGGGTGCGAGATTGTTGCTGGCTTCCACCAGTGAAGTGTATGGCGATCCAGAGGTGCACCCGCAGCCGGAGAGTTATCGCGGCAATGTGAATACCCATGGCATTCGCGCTTGTTATGACGAAGGCAAGCGCGTTGCCGAAACCCTCTGTTTCGATTACCAGCGCATGCATGGCACAGAGATCCGTATCGCCAGGATCTTCAATACCTATGGCCCGCGCATGCTGCCCGACGACGGCCGTGTGGTGAGCAATTTCATTGTGCAGGCCCTGCGCGGTCAACCCCTCACCCTCTACGGCGATGGTGGGCAAACGCGTTCGTTCTGCTTTGTGGATGATCTGGTGGAAGGCCTGATTCGCCTGATGAATGGCGAGCACCCTGGGCCAATCAATATCGGTAATCCTGGTGAATTCACGATTCGCCAGCTGGCTGAATTGGTGCGTGACCGGATTAATCCAGGCCTGGAGCTGGTGTGCCAGCCGTTGCCTCAGGACGATCCTCTTCAGCGTCAACCGGTGATCGAGTTGGCGCAGCAACAACTCGGTTGGCAGCCAACCATCTCCTTGCAGCAGGGGCTTGAGCCCACGATCGCCTATTTCCGCGAGCGGCTCGCTGATTGCTAACAATGCAGCGCCCCATCCTGGTCACCGGGGTTGCCGGTTTTATCGGTGCCGCAGTGGCCCGCCAGCTGCTCCAGCGCGGCGAGGCGGTTCTCGGTATCGACAACTTCAACAGCTACTACGACCCGGCACTGAAGCAAGCTCGCTTGACGCAGTTGGAGCAGGGTTCGGGCGCCTCAGATCGGTTTCGCTGTGAGCGGATCGATGTAGAGGATGCCGAGGCCATGGCGCTGCTCTTTTCCAGTAACCGGCCACGCGCTGTTGTGCATCTCGCTGCCCAGGCTGGTGTGCGCTATTCCATCGAGAATCCTGCCGCCTACATCCAGAGCAATCTGGTGGGTTTTGGCCACATTCTCGAGGGCTGCCGGCATCACGGCATCGAGCATTTGGTGTACGCCTCCAGCAGCTCGGTGTATGGCGGCAATCGCGCGATGCCGTTTTCCGAGCAGCAAGCGGTGAACCATCCGGTGAGTCTCTATGCCGCCACCAAGAAGGCCAATGAATTGATGGCCCACACCTACAGCCATTTGTATGGCCTTCCCGCCACCGGCCTGCGGTTTTTCACGGTTTATGGGCCCTGGGGCCGCCCGGATATGGCGCCGATGTTGTTTGCCCGGGCGATCCTGGCTGGCGAAGCGATCCGGGTGTTCAACCATGGCCAGATGCAGCGGGATTTCACCTACATCGATGACATCGTGCAGGGTGTGATCCGCTGCCTCGACCAACCAGCCACGCCCGATCTGGCCTTTGATGCATTGCATCCCAACCCGGCCACCGCTGCGGCGCCCCATCGCCTATTCAACATTGGCAATGCCCAGCCCACACAGCTGCTGCGCTTCATCGAGGTGTTGGAGAACGCCCTTGGCCACAAGGCTGTGATGGACCTGCAGCCCATGCAGCCAGGTGATGTGCAAGCCACCGCCGCCGATACCTCAGCTCTCGAAGCTTGGGTGGGGTTCCGGCCCGCCACCTCCATTGAGCAGGGGGTAGACGCTTTTGCCCGTTGGTATCGCAGTTTTTACGGCTGACGCAGCTGGGCCACAAGTAGCCAGACCAGACATCAGCCCAATCAAAAAGGGCCCGCTTGGGCCCTTTGATCACTGTCGAGTGAAGTGAATCGCTCAACCGATGGGTTCCAGGAAATCAGGCGGAACCAACGCCCGTGTAGGAGCCGTAGAAGAACAGGCCCACCACAAAGATCACCGCCATGCCACCGGCAGTGGCCACAAGCCATAGGGGCAGGGTGCCTTCGGTCCAGCGGGACCGCCAGGCAACTGCGGGGCGACCGTCGGGAAGGCGGTCGGGGATCCGGCCGTCAGGCAGGTTGGATTTCTTGCCACTCATCGCAGGTGCTCCCGATCAGTTGAAGAAGTAGCTGGAGAACAGGATGCCGCAGGTGAACACAAACAGCAGGCCCAGGTAAAGGCTGGTGCGGTTCAGTTCAACCGGCAGGTTGTTCGGGTTGGGGTTCCGTTCCATAGCGATAAGCCTCAGCGGCGGATGAACTGCATGGCGGCCAGGGCGCCGAGGAAGAACACCGTGGGAACACCCAGGGCGTGCACCGCGAGCCACCGGACCGTGAAGATCGGGTAGTTGCGGGGGGTGGAGGAGGCGGTTGACTGGGTCATGGCTTATTTCAGGCGCTGGTCGAGAGAAGCCTTGGCGTCATACCGCTGGCTGACCACGGGGGCCTTGGAGTCCTGCGCCTGGAAGTAGGCATCCGGGCGGGGAGTGCCGAAGGCGTCGTAGGCCAATCCGGTAGACACGAACATGAAACCCGCCAGGAACAGAGCCGGCAGGGTCACGGCGTGGATCACCCAGTAACGGATGCTCGTGATGATTTCAAAGAACGGGCGTTCACCCGTTGAGCCGGCGGCCATGAGCAGCGAGCATTCAGCTGGGTGATCCTAGGGCTGCAAAGGCAGCCGCCGGGATCGCGCTGCCGCCTTGGTTACAGAGCGTTGTTAGCCCACCCAGCGCAGCAAAGAGCCGCGCTCGCCCAACACAAAACCCTTGCCGTCATCAAAGAAAGCGATGCGGGTGAAGTTGGTGGGCTGCTGCGCCCCCACGGGATCCTTCCGCCAGCTCTTGCCGCCGTCGTCGCTCACCAGCAGGGTGCCGCTGCCGCCACCGGTCCAGATCGATCCAGTTGGATCCCAAGCCATATCGAGGTAGCCGTAGCCGTTCACGATCGGCACCACCGGCTTGCTCCAGTCCTCAGGGTTGCTGGTGTCTTGGTTGAACCGCAGTTGAGCGCCACGGGCGAGCATCCACAGGCCCCCATCCGGTTGGAAGCCCATCGACTGCAGTCGCTGGCTGCTCACCCGCTGGTGAGGGGTCCAGACGGAGTCGCCGGGGTTCCAGGTGGCGAAGAAATTGCCCAGGCTGCTCACGCTCACGTAGCGGCCATCGGAGCTGCGGCGCAGGTCGCGCACGGCGCCGGCGGCATCTTCCACGTCCGATTGCCAGGAGTTGCCGGCGTCGTTGGTGCGATACACGGCGCCCACATTGGTGGCGAGCTCAGCGCGGCTGCTGCCGAGGGCCGTCACCAAATAAGGCTCACCGGGCAGCTTGGTGTCGAGGAACAGGCGACTCCAGCTTTGGCCGCTGTCGGTGCTGTGCAGCAGCAGGCCGGGTTGGCCCACGATCCAGCCTTCATCGCCGGAGAAATCAACGCTGATCAGACGGAAGTTTTCTTCCTCCGGCAGATCCAGGGCCCGCTCCTCCCACGAGGCGCCGCCATCGTTGGTTTCGAGGATCAGGCGGTTGCTGCCCACCAGGAAGCCGTGGCGGTTGTCGGTGAAGGCCAGGGCCAGCGGGTTCGACTTGGTGTGGATGTCGACGGGTTGCCAGGGGCTGGCACTGGCGCTGGGCAAGCCGGAGCTGACGCAGCCGCTGAGGCCGAGCGCCAGAACCAGGGAGAGCGCCAAGGCGCTGAGGGAGGAGAAGAAACGCGACATGCCGTGCTCAGCGCAGGGAATACAGAGAGAGGAAGAAGGCGAAGGCCAGCGCGAAGCCTCCGAAGATCAGCACATTTTTCTGACCTGGCGTGAGTTTGTTCACCCCAAGGCCGTAGCCCAGATTTTCTTCGAAGCCGCTGGGTTTGTTGCGGGGACCGATGTCTTTGAAGGCCTTGGTCTGGCTGCGGCACACCGGGCAGCGGAACGTGAGCGGATCGAGCGCACTGAACGGTGTGCCTGGTTCGATCGCCAGCTTCTTGATGCCCTCGGCCGGATCGAACACGAAGCCGCAGCTGCGGCACTCGAAGCGGTGGGTATCGGGATCGTCGACAGGCGCTTCCGGCGCGGCGACGGCAACGGGTTCCTGCTCGGGCTCGCTTGCGGGGGGCTGATCCTGGATTGGGTCCTCGCTCACGGCATCGCCTGCTGGTGGGCGCGACTCTAGGAAGCTGCTCTTACCCTTCGATCCAACCCATGGTTGGGCCACGGATGCCAGACTGCCCCGACGGTTGGGCAGATCGCGCCCGTGTTCGTTCTCTCTGGCTACGACGCCTTTCTGGGCTTCCTGCTGATCGCGGCAGCGGTGCCTGTGTTGGCGCTGGTCACCAACAAGCTTTTGTCGCCGAAGTCGCGCACGGGCGAACGGGATCTCACCTACGAATCGGGCATGGAGCCCATCGGCGGTGCCTGGATTCAGTTCAACATTCGCTATTACATGTTTGCGCTGGTCTTCGTGATCTTCGACGTGGAGACCGTGTTCCTTTATCCCTGGGCTGTGGCCTTCCACCGTCTGGGGCTGCTGGCCTTCATCGAAGCCCTGGTGTTTATTGCCATCCTCGTGGTGGCCCTGGCCTACGCCTGGCGTAAAGGCGCTCTTGAGTGGAGCTGATTTGAGATGACCCCCTCTTCTGCAACCTCCGGTATGGCTGAGGCCCTCTCCATCAACGCTCTGCGCGATCAGCGCAGCGCTAGTTGCAACCCGGTGGGAGCCCCCAGCGTCACCTCGGATCTCTCCGAGAACGTGATCCTCACCACCCTCGACGACCTCCACAACTGGGCTCGTCTCAGCAGCCTCTGGCCACTGCTCTATGGCACCGCCTGCTGCTTCATCGAATTTGCTGCTCTGATTGGCTCGCGGTTTGACTTCGACCGCTTCGGTCTGGTGCCGCGCTCCAGCCCGCGCCAGGCCGACCTACTGATCGTGGCCGGCACGGTGACCATGAAGATGGGGCCTGCGCTGGTGCGGCTCTACGAACAGATGCCAGAGCCCAAATACGTGATCGCAATGGGCGCCTGCACAATCACCGGCGGCATGTTCTCCGCCGACTCCACCACCGCCGTGCGCGGGGTGGACAAACTGATCCCGGTCGACCTCTACTTGCCCGGTTGCCCACCCCGGCCGGAGGCG
>JBIIDQ010000092.1:0-6580 GCA_044238295.1 Vulcanococcus sp. | reverse complement strand
CATTGCCAAGCATTGGACTTGGCGACACATTGTATTAGAGTAGTGCAATCAGTTTAACTGGTCTGGTCGCCGGATTGCTTATTGCTAATGTTTGCCAGGCATGCAGTTCCATGAATATTCTTAATGGCGCCTGGTGCCAGCGCAGAACCAGCCGATTGGATAACTAAGCAAGTGCTTAGTGATGTGGAGAAAGGCGCGTAAGCTTCGCCAATTGAAACGTCGCAGAGGAAACAGGAAGGATCCGTCGCAACCGTGAGCTAGCAAGAAGTAGTTTCGTAGAATGAGATTAGCAATCTGCTTTCCGCCCCTATAGAGATTCCGCAATTGGAGCAGGCAGTGAAACCAGTCGGCAACCATTGAACAGATCTCGTCTCTATCAAGGTCAAAACCATGGCAGCCATCTGCAGGCCGCCCCCCAACAAGCCGTTGGCACGACACCACGCAACAAAACCAACCTAACTAGCGCACCAATCAAAGAAAGTTTAGTACTATCGATTAGGCAGCAGAAAAGCTAGACCTAAAGCTCTAAAGGTCAGCAAACCAGGTAAAGATGTCTTCCTGGGGATTGCCAGCACTGCCATACAAAGATCCAAGAAATGTACTTCGGTGGGTTGCCTGATCACCAACCGAGACACCACTTGCCAAAGGGCCAAGGAATTCAACTGGCTTCTCCACGGAATAATCAGGAGGTATGGCCGTATCTTGCCCCCCCCCAAAGAATCTAGAGGGATGAGTAAAGACTTCAGTTAAAGGATCATTCTGCACTACTCGCCTGAAGAACTCACCGCGTCCTTCCCTGATGTCATTGCGGAACTCTTTTTTCAGCATTTTCTTGCCAGTCAAAGGCAATCCCAGCAATCCCTGGCCGGCATGTTCGGGACCAGAAACTTGATCCCAGTCCACCTTTTCTTCGTAGATTCGTTCTGCTGTTCGTAGATATTTCTGTTTAACCGCACTAGCCATTAACCCTTCGATATTGTAATACTCTTGATATGAACCAAGAACCATGGGGATGCACGTTGTTAGCCAGTAGGGTTGTCCTTCAAAGTCATTCACCCAATATTGAACCGATGCCACAAGGCTGGAGAATGTGCTGGCATGAGCCGTTTTAGCAATCGAAATCCCCTCATTCTGCAAACTTCTCTCGAGGAACAAAGTATTCACAGCACCTTGCGACCATCCATTCAGGAAAAGCTCTGTTGTCTCAAGGCCAAGCTTACCCAGAATGACATTCGAGGCCGCGATCATTCCAGCTGTAGCTTTTGTTGTGGGCTTGTCAATAGCGTAATATTGCAAAGTCTTTGAATCACCAAGACCATTGTAATCAGCAGCAGCTACGGCATAGCCGTTGCCTGCAAATCTTGCCAGATTGAATAGGGTTTCTGCGCTTCTGATCTGCCCTTCTAGTACAGAGCCGGGAGGTCTGACCTGCAACTGGTCGTTCTTCATGATCCCTGTTGGAGACTCATTAGCAGGGAACGTTGTGCCATGCTGCCAGGAAAGCATCGGCAGATTCTTGGCATCAATTCCGACCGGAACTGCTAACAAGCCCGTAACCACATCAGCTTCTCCTTTATTCTTAATAACATATTTAACTTTGTATAGATCTATCCCGTTAGCAGCTCGCTTGCTTTCGGATAATGGAGCAGCTGTATTAGTGCCCTCGTCGAACAGATCATAATGGCTAATCTTGATGAGTTCATTGGTTGTCGGATCAACCTGATTGGTGACAATGCGATCTTCTACGACAGCTCCAGTCAGTTCATCGGCGGTGAGGTCACCAATCTTTTTGTACTTAATTGAGCCAGCAATGGGATCCTCGATGGTGGTATACGTCAAGACAGACTCCCTTTACTTGTACAATCTGGCGAGGGATTCATTGGGCGTCAACCTTCAAAAATAAAGACAGTCACAGGAATGCACTGCGCTGCAATCTCATGCTTGAACCAGTGACAGCTCATACAGACCTTGCGGCCACGGCTGGGTAGCAACTACCCCGCTATCGAGGCAGGGGCCAGGTCTCGCAGACCCCAGCGGCCTCAACGGCTGTGACCACAGAGTGCGCAGACGTTGAACGGGAGAGCGCCAACGCCCAACCCTCCTATACGAGCACCTGTACTTGCAGGAACTGGGTTGGTTGTCGCAGCGGCTGAGCGGCGCCTGCCACAAAAGAACCCCGGGCCATGGGCAACCGGAGCCGTTGGGCCAGCGGGACCTTGGCGGACCGCTTGCCCAACGTCATGGCTCTCAAGCACTGCCTTGCGAAAAGGCTGTCGGAACCCTTTTGGGCCTTACGCCAACTCCTGGGCTCGCTCTCCTTCAACGCATCACGGCGCCACTACCTGGAAGAAAAAGAGAACCAGGAAGAGAACAATCAGGCGGCGCCAATGCGGCGGCCTGGACGAGCGACAGCATGGGAAGAAAATGAGCGCAGAAGGATTTCTATTCAAGGGCTCCAGCAACAGCGGAGACCATCCCTTGATCACCTCTTTATTGTATCAGTACGGGCGTACTATGCGCCAAGTGGGGCGAGGCCTTCAGGGCTCTCTTCTTCAATCCTTACGGCGCTAGATCTGGGCACCTGGGGCATCAGCAATGCGGCAACTCTTCCGAAGGCGGAGCATCCATCAAGTGCCCGGAATGCAGCCATCGCAGCCGCGTCTAGGAGCATCAGACAGGCCCCAATGCGCCGGGGCACCGCAGCCCCGGGAGGACGCTGGGTGCAACGAACCAACGCCACACTTCCCGGCGGCGGCAATGACACAAGAGATCACACGAGCGCCAGGGCCGGTGTCCGCGCAGCGGCTACGCCGGCTCGCGAAGCCCTGGCACCGTGTGACATCCTGAATCACCTGTCGCCGGGTGGCGACTAGGGGCATCAGGCTCGTGGCTGCCGAGTGACTCAAGCTCCTGGAAGCTGTAGTCGAGCCAGGAAGACTTTCGCGACAACTGCATCCATGCGATCTGCCTGCATCACGCCAAGATCATAAAGGTCAATGACAGATTCTTCTGTCATGCGGTATGAATCTGTGGAATGAGTAGAAGTGCACTCAAGTTCGATCAGTTTTCTAAGGGGCTCAGTTCAGATTGGCAATACTTACCTCGTGTAGTAGCCAGGGCTCAGACGAACTACCCCCCCAGAAACTCTGAGCTGGTTCGCCAGTACTGGGTGCGAACAGGAGGCTGGTTTCAGGCTCAGCGATCAAGCTTGTAGGACCCTGCGACTTGAACTGGCCTCGCACAACCTTCGCCTTGCCGGAAGACGGCTTGAAGTTCACATTGTAAGAGGTGATCGGATCGCCCGAAAAGTCCACAACCAGGTCACCAGTAGCCCTGGGCAATCGTGAAATGGTGCCCTCCCAAATACCATTCTCTAGATTTCCTTTTGCAAGGACATTGCCCCTGTGGTACACCGTGATGTCGCCATCCTGAGCTCGACGACTGAAGGTCTGACTGCCGCTTCCCGAATAACCAGTAGTGGGTTCGAGCTCTTTGGCGAGCAACCGACGCGCTTGCCGACTTGCTGCTTGCACACTCACCCTGAGCAAGCCCTGCTCACCAGGCTTGCCAATAAGCTCAACAATCGGTCTCGACTCAGTGATCAGATAAAAGTCGTTGTAGAGCGTGTTATCGCGAACAAGGTACTGGGTTTCTTCAATGTTGTAGTTAAGGGGAATGACGATACTGGAATTAGGGCTTAAGCCCTCGGTAGAGGTTGCAGTGTTATCGTCTGCGGCAGCTTGGACCGCCAGCTCATACCCTTTGCCACCATCAGTAAGGGTCACGCCACTCAGCATCCCGTTTGCAAATGTAAGGTCAACCTGAGCGGTTCCCTTCCAGGGTTGAAGCGGATCAACATTGTTGCCGTAAATATTAAAACCTTCCACAGAGTGAGAGCCGCCCTTGCTGCTCATGTAACCTCGACCTCCATTAAGCAGCTCCACGCCGGTCACAACACCATTGTTGATCGCCAGTTTGAACTGAGCCAAATCCGACTGACCTTTGAAATCACCGTCAGGATTGGGAATCCAATCGGAAGGCTTGGTGCCTTTAAATCCCCGCTCTGGATCTTGCCCGCCCTTGAGATGGTTGGCGATAGCCGGATCAATGACCGGTGCTTCCTCGTACTGAAATAGCATGTAGTTCTTGTTAGCGTTCAGTTTGGTGGCGCCAAAGCCATAGCCATAAAGCCCATTGGCGAAGAAATTAGTTTCTTCCTTGCTCCCGCCGCCTGCTAAGCCACTGCTTGCCACCTCGAGGGGGCCAGAATCGAGCAGGTAGGGAAGAGCTGGAAGATTGGGATTGGTCGTATCCGGGGCTCCGAAGGCAGTGGGCTCATACACCGAAACCCCATAGGGAACCTGGATCTTCTTGGACAGGTTGCGACCAGAGTTTCCATTGGTTATGAAAGGGATGCCAAGACCTATTCCTCCATCTTTGCTTTCTAAGACTCGCTCGTAATAGTGGTCATGGCCGTTGTAATAAGCATCAAAAGAACCTTCCGGTAGAGCATTGAGCAGGCGCTGCAGGTAGGGATTGCTCATGTGGTCATCGGGCTGGTCATCGCTCCAGCGGCCAGATGCGTAGACCGGATGATGACCTGTGATCACCTTCCATGTAGCGCGAGACTCTGCAAGGGACTGGCGCAACCATTGGTATTGGTCGTGTCCGTTATCAGGATCCGTGGTGGTGTCCGCCAGGGCCACTGAGTTTGGGTTAGTGGGATCATAAGTTAGAGAATAGGATTTATCGTCATCAACCGCATCTTCGTAGAGCCCAGTAACCGGGTTGAGTTCTCGTTGACCCGTTGGATTCCAGCTCTCAAAACCTGCGTTGATGTTGAGCCGCTCCGTATCCAACATGAAGAACTCAACCAAGGGCTTTTTGACGCTCCCCCCAAAGCTGATGGAGTAGTAAGCGCCACGGTTGCCACTCACATCAACTGCACCGACATTGAGCCGTTTCTGATCGCGGCCCAACAATGAGGGCTTCTCTAGAAAGGGCATAAAATAGTCAATTGAGGATTCAACCGATGTGGCAGATGAGGGGCCGGCGGGGGAACCCGTTGGAGTGCCATCAAACTTGTAGGGCGTCAAGCCAACCTGTCCGTAGCCGATCGCCATGCCGTAGTCATGATTGCCCAGTGACCCCCAAAAGCGATTAGCCCTGTCTGGACTACCTCCACGTTTACCCGTGACAGGATTTGGAAAACCTTTAGGAAAGTCATAGACATTGTAAGGCCATGCTTTCTGCCCCTTTCTTGTAGGCTCGCCATTAATAGTGGTATAAGGCTGAGTCAAATAGTTGGGGCTTGGATAGGGATAGATGAAGTTGTTGTAATACTGGCCAATCGAAATATCTTGCAAGGTGCTGCCGCCAGCGTTGTAAGCCAGGTCGCCGATGGCCAGAAGATGTTCAGGCTTCCAGCCCTGAACCACCTTGCTGACGGCCGCTGGACCAGGCCCGAAGGAATTCGTCGGTGCAAAGCCATTACCCTTGCTGCCTACGTTGTAATAGAAGGTGGTTGCGGATGCGGCCGGCCCGCCGGTGTCCGAGATCAGTGCCACTCTGAGATCACGGCTGCCAGTTTTCTTTGAAGACATAGTGCCTTGTTCGCTCACTCAGAGGGCTCTCTCTGATTTACCCACGGCCACCAGGGGCGTCAAGAAAGAAGCTGTTACAGATTGATACGGCCAGGTAGAAGTTCCATTGTCGACGTTACTTTCTGAGGACAAGTACTCTGTCTGTCATGTCGATGCTATTGATTAGCCGATAGTCAGATCACGCCCCTCCACGACCACTCTCTTTTAAGGATCCCAAGTGACAGTCCGCTTCTCCACTATGGCGATCACTGATCCAGAAAGACGAAACTAATACCCAGGCCCATCCGAGGAAACGCTTGCTCTGCATGTCAATGGGCTGAATTCAATAGCCCATGATTGAACTAGGGATAGCCTGGATAGCCCATGAGGTCATCCGGGGAGGCTTTGTGATTCACGCCTCGACCCCAATGCAATTGTAAGTGCGGACAATTACCCAGCTCCAAGCTGGTCGCAATTGCTATACTGGACAACAAATACTTCAATACTGGGCGCAACTATAAGTCGCGCGGCAGTCCAATCCGCGACTAGCAATTGAAGCAGGGTGTCGCTTGTAGCTTCCTCTTCAGCAAGTCATGTTCCAAGCAATGACGCCATGCAGATCACCAGGAGTCAAATCGACCTTCGTCTGTTGAGTGGGACAGTCGTTGCCAATCAAGAGCAGCCAAGACAATGGGGAATCGCCCTCAGTCTCTGGACTTCATCCAGCACTGCAGCAGCTGCTCGCGACCAACTCCCTCAAGCAGCGCATTAGGAATCACCGCAAAGCGCCGCAGGCCGGGTGTTGCGTTGCGCACCTCAGCAATGGCACGGTCAGGATCCATCGCCCGCACCAGCTGGGTACTGCAAGCGCTGAGCATCGCAGAAGAACACCGAGAAACCAGCCATCTAGCTCCAAGCGAAAGAGGGGGCCGCGGTGTGAGGAGTGCGAGCCGGTGCTGCGCCATAGGACCGGCGGGGGGGGGGGGGGCCCTCTACAG
>JBIIDQ010000091.1:0-6591 GCA_044238295.1 Vulcanococcus sp. | reverse complement strand
ATGATTGGGATCGGCGGATCGTCGATTGGTTGGCGGATCGCTTCCAGAGTGATCACGGCATCGATCTGCGCCGTGATCGCCAGGCTCTGCAGCGGCTCACCGAGGCTGCCGAGAAGGCCAAGATCGAATTGAGCGGTGTGCAGAGCACGCCGATTTCACTTCCCTTTATCGCCACCGCTGAAGCGGGTCCGCTCCATATCGAGACCACGCTCGAACGCAGCACCTTCGAAAGTCTCTGCCCGGACCTTCTTGATCGGCTGCTGCGGCCGGTGCAGCGGGCGTTGCGTGATTCGGGCTTGGCAGCGGAGGACATCGACGATGTGGTGCTGGTGGGCGGCTCCACCCGCATGCCGATGGTGCAGCAAATGGTTCGCACCCTGATTCCGCTGGAGCCGTGCCAGTCCGTGAACCCCGACGAGGTGGTTGCGATCGGCGCCGCTGTGCAGGCCGGGATCCTCACGGGTGAGCTGCGCGATCTGATGCTCAACGACGTCACGCCGCTATCGCTCGGTTTGGAGACGATCGGCGGCGTGATGAAGGTGCTGATCCCTCGCAATACATCCATCCCGGTCCGGAAGAGCGATGTCTTCAGCACCTCGGAAGCCAATCAGAGCTCCGTGGAGATCCATGTGCTTCAAGGCGAGCGGCAGATGGCCGAAGGCAACAAGAGCCTTGGTCGTTTTCGCCTGTCAGGAATCCCACCGGCGCCGCGCGGCGTGCCTCAGGTGCAGGTGTCGTTTGATATCGACGCCAATGGACTGTTGCAGGTCTCAGCCACCGATCGCACTACCGGTCGTCAGCAGAGCGTGAGCATCCAGGGCGGTTCGAACCTCAGCGAGGACGAAATCAAGACCTTGATTGAGGAAGCCGAGCAAAAAGCAACTGAGGATCGACGCCGCAAGGCTGAGATTGATCGCCGCAATCGAGCTCAAACGCTTGTGGCTCAAGCGGAGCGCCGCCTGCGGGATGCCGCTCTGGAATTGGGGCCCTACGGTGCCGAGCGGCAGCAGCGGGCGGTGGAGATTGCCGTTCGTGATGTGCAGGATCAGCTCGCCTCTGGCGATCTCGGCGACTTGGATCTGGCGGTGAGTCAGTTGCAGGAAGCGCTGTACGGACTGAACCGCCGCCTTGCCAGCGAGCGCAAGCAGGACAGCAACCCCCTCCAAGGCCTGAAGAACACGCTCGGGTCTCTGAAGGATGAGCTTTTCGCTGACGACGATTGGGATGACTGGGACAACCGAGGTCGTAGCCGCGATCCATGGTCTGAGCCGTCATGGTCAAGCGGTCGAAGCGCCTGGGGGGCTGACGCCTGGAACCAACCAGCGGCTTCTTCCTATCGCGATGAACGCAGCAGCGACTGGCGCTACGACGACTCACGTGTCTCTCGCCCCGGCTACGAGCAGCGCTCCCGCTACGACGATGTCGCTGACACGTCTCCTCGCTACAGCGAACCCAGTTACAGAGAGCCCAGCTATGGCGAGTTCAACAACGACGACCGCAGCTACTCCGATCGTCGCGGACGCGATAGCGATCCGGATCGATTCGAGCAGTCTGTGGCTGCTCAGCGGCAGTGGGAGCCACGCCCTGCGACACCGCGCTCGGCGCCCCCCAAGCCGACACCCTTCGAGGGCGATCCCTGGGCTGAGGATTGAGCCGGGTGGTTGCTTCGCCGAAGACAGTGGTGAATCACTGGTCGGTGCTTGGGCTCGAGCCCGGCGCTGATCCCCAGGCCCTCAAGCGCGCCTTTCGTCAGCAAGCCCGCCGTTGGCATCCCGACCTCAACGGCAACGACCCCCACGCTGAAGAGCAGTTCAAGGCGGTCAATGAGGCTTACGCAGTACTCAGTGATCCGCAGCGGCGGCAGCAGTGGGAGCAGGGACTCGATAGCAGTCAGGCCGCCGCCGCAGGGTTGGATCCCTTTGCCCATGGCTTTCCCGACTTCCACGACTACGTCGAAGAGCTGTTTGGCACGCCACGGCGCAGACCTGTTGAGGAACCCTCAGAGGATGAACCGCAGCGGTCTGAGGTGACCACCTCGCCGCCGCCGCCGCCGCCGGTGATGGCCAGCAGCGATTGCGAATCCACCGTCGAGCTCACTCCAGAACAGGCTCTTCTCGGCGAGCGGGTCGAACTGGATCTCCCCGATGGCACCTGCGTGGAGGTGTGGACACCAGCCATGGCTGGAGATGGTTGGCGTTTGCGCCTGGCCGGTGTTGCCCCCGGTGGGTCGGATCATTTTCTTCAGCTTCGTGTGCGTACCGCTGAGGGCTTGCGCATCGATGGGCTGCGGGTGCTCTATCAACTGGATCTCTCCCCAGCGGATGGGGCCTTGGGCTGCTCCGTGGTGGTGCCCACCTTGGAGGGACCGGTGCAGCTACGGGTGCCGCCGGGCTCCTCCAGTGGCCGCCTGTTGCGCTTGCGCGGCAGGGGCTTGCAGCAGGGCAATCAGCGGGGCGATCAGCTCGTGGAGATCCGTTTGGTGGTGCCGGCGGCCCTCACGGAAGCGGAGGAAGCCCTCTATGCACGCCTGCAGCAACTGTCGGCGGAGCTGGATGGTGAACGAGGCTGAGCACAGCTGGCCTATCGGTGAGACACTGATCTCGAGCAATCGCATCCAGATGTCGGTCCACGTCCTGCTGTTCGATGCCGGCAGCGAGACCGAGGGCATTCATTCCCTCGAACTCAATGGCACCACGGTTGTGCTGCTGTTCGAGGATCGTGATGACGCGGAGCGCTACGCCGGACTGCTTGAAGCCCAGGATTTTCCTGCCCCCACTGTGGAGGCGATTGATCGCAAGGAGATGGAGGAGTTCTGCAGCAGTGCTGGCTATGAGGCCCGCTTCGTACCCAGTGGATTCCTGCCGCAAACGGCAGAAGATCGACTCTTGATCGCTCCGCCGGAAAAAAACATGGATGTGACCTCCTGGAAAGACCAGGAGGAGCCCGAGTCTGAAGGCAGTATTGATCTGGTCGATGAGCCGATCAGCACCGGCGATGCCGAGCTCGAGGACTTCCGCCGCCGTCTCGAGGGGCTGCTGTGAGCCCTGCCTTTGCCGATGTGAGCCGGGGCCATCTGCTCACCGAACAGGCCAATCCCCGCAGCAGCGAGCTCGATGCCCTCAGCACCGCCGAGCTGGTGGATGTGTTTGTGGCCGAAGACCTCCAGCCCCAGCTGGCGGTAGCTCAGGCTGCTCCTGCCTTGGCCGAGGCCATTGATGCGATTGCGGCCCGCCTGCGCCGGCGGGGCCGGCTCTTTTATTTGGGCGCCGGCACCTCCGGCCGCCTGGGGGTGCTCGATGCGGCCGAGTGCCCGCCCACCTTCTGCAGCGACCCCGATTTGGTTCAAGGCGTGCTCGCCGGTGGTGGCCCAGCTCTGCTGCGTAGCTCGGAAGGTCTGGAGGATTTGTTTGAGGCGGGAGCTCAAGACTTGCAGGCTCGGGGCTTCTCTGCCGACGATGCTCTGGTGGGAATTGCCGCTGGTGGCACCACGCCCTATGTGCACGGTGGTTTGAGTCATGCCCGCAGCCTTGGAGCCTTGGCCATCGCCATGGCCTGCGTGCCAGCCGACCAGGTGCCAATGCCCTGCGACATCGACATTCGTCTGCTTACAGGCCCAGAGGTGCTCACCGGCTCAACCCGCCTCAAGGCTGGTACGGCCACCAAGATGGCCCTCAACATCCTGAGCACCGGTGTGATGGTGCGATTGGGCAAGGTCTACGGCAACCGCATGGTCGACGTGGCCGTGACCAACGCGAAATTGGAGGACCGAGCCCTCAGAATCCTGGCGGATCTGGCCGGTGTTGAACGCGAACGAGGCCGTGAGCTGCTGGCTGCCAGCGAGGGGTCAGTGAAATTGGCGTTGCTGATGGCCCAGCAGCAGCTCACCGCTACGGAAGCCCGTAGCCGGTTAGAGGCCTGCGGGGGGCAGCTTCGCTCAGCCCTGTCCTGAGGGTTCCGCTGGGCCCCAGTAGGGCTGGGTGAATAGATCCAGCCTGCGACGGGTCGCTGGCGGTACCTGATCCGGTGGAGTCATCAGCGCGTCGCGCAGCGCACTGTGGGCAGAGCTGATCGGTCGCTGCGCGGCAATGCGTTCGGCGGTGGTGCGCACAATCTGGGTGGCCAGGGAAGCATTGGCCCGCAGGTTGCCGATCACCATCTCCACCGTGACGCTGTCGTGATCGGCGTACCAACAGTCGTAGTCGGTAGCCATGGCGAGGGTGGCGTAGGCGATCTCCGCTTCACGGGCCAGGCGAGCCTCGGTGTGGTTCGTCATGCCGATCACCGTGCAGCCCCAGCTGCGGTAGAGATTGGATTCGGCGCGGGTGGAGAAGGCTGGTCCCTCCATGCAGAGGTAGGTGCCGCCGCGATGCAGGCTCCGCCCCTCCGGCATCAGGCTGTCGGCCACATCTGCAAGGAGCCGGCTGAGGTTGGGGCAGAAGGGATCAGCCAAGGCCACGTGGGCTACGGCGCCTTCACCGAAGAAGCTGATCGGCCGCTGGTGGGTGCGATCGATGAACTGATCGGGCACCACCATGTCGAGCGGCTTCACCGCTTCTTGCAGGGAGCCCACGGCTGATGGCGACAGGATCCAGCGCACCCCCAGGGAGCGCATCGCCCAGATGTTGGCGCGATAGGGCACCTCCGTGGGCAAAAAGGTGTGGTGACGGCCGTGGCGCGCCAGGAACACCACCTCCATGCCGCCGAGCACCCCCAGGCGCAGGCTGTCGGAGGTGGGTCCGAAGGGGGTGTCGACCGTGATTTCCTGAACGTTCTCCAGGCCCTCCATGGCGTAGAGGCCACTACCGCCGAGCACCCCCAGACGCGCCTGGGAGAGGTTCAAAGCTGGAGAGGAAGCCATGGGAGAACTGCGCCTGCAACCCTTTTACCGGAGCGCCCATACTGAGTCCGTTCGTACTTTCTTCTGCCGTGACCAAAGCCGTGATGGTGACCGACGCCGGCACGATCGAGCTTGAGCTGTTTGAGGCCGATGCGCCCAACACCGTGGCCAACTTCGTGAAACTGGCCAAGGACGGCTTTTATGACGGCCTGGCCTTCCACCGTGTGATTCCCGGCTTCATGGCCCAGGGCGGTTGCCCCAACAGCCGAGAAGGTGCCCGCGGCATGGCCGGCACCGGCGGCCCCGGCTACCAGATCGACTGTGAGATCAACAGCCAGAAGCACCAGGCCGGCACCCTCGCCATGGCCCACGCTGGCCGCAACACCGGTGGCTCACAGTTCTATATCTGCCACGAGGCACAGCCCCACCTCGATGGCGTGCACACCGTGTTCGGCCACACCGGCAACATGGATGTGCTGATGGCCCTCAAGAACGGCAGCCGCATCAATACCGTCACCATCCAGGACTGATCAGTCTGGACTAAGCAGGCACTGCTGAGCGCTTAACTCCAGTGAGCGCCTAATTCCAGCGCATCAGCATGCCTGCATCGATCTGGAGCTGCAGGCGATCCGCCTTCAGCTCCACCAGCGGCCTGCGCTGCGCCTCCAGGGTGTTGCTGGGGTGCACCGTGCGCTGACTGTCCGGCGCCAGCAGCAGGCTCACACTGCCGGTCTGCGGCCAAGCGGCCATGGTGTGCAGCGCCTGGGCCAGTTGCTGTTGATCGCCACTGGCCACGAGCACCGCGAGGTCGGGCTGGTTGAGCAGCGCCAACACCCGGGAATGCTCCTCCAGTTCCAGCTCCAGATTGCGGCTCGTGCACCAGTCGCGCAGCTCCTGAAACTGTGCGGCCTTGGTCTCGCTGCTCAGCTCCTGGTCAGCGTTGCTGGTCCAGGCGAGAACCGCGGCCGGGCCGTGGCCGGCCGGAGCATCCATCAGATGCCCGAGCTTCGCCTGCTTGGTTTGCAGATAGGCGGCGTTGTGCTGGCTCGGGTCCATCACCAGAGGCACCCGATCTTCCACCTGCAGGCCATAGCCACCAAGGCCGGCGATCTTGCGCGGGTTGTTGGTAATGAGGCGCAGCCGATGCACTCCCAAGTCGCTGAGAATCTGGGCGCCGACGCCGTAGTTGCGTAGATCCGCAGGGAATCCGAGCCGCTCATTGGCTTCCACCGTGTCGAGGCCGCCGTCCTGAAGGGAATAAGCCCGCAGTTTGTTGATCAGGCCGATGCCCCGGCCCTCCTGGCGCAGATACACCACCAGGCCCTCCCCGGCGGCTTCGATCATGCGCAGGGCCGCCTCCAGCTGTGGCCGGCAGTCGCAGCGCAGGGAGCCGAAGGCATCGCCGGTGAGGCACTCGCTGTGCACGCGCACCAACACCGGGCCCTCGCACTGCTCGGGATTGCCCTTCACGATCGCCACGTGCTCGCTGCCATCGAGTTCGTTGCGGTAGCCAATGGCCCGGAAGCTGCCGAAGGCACTGGGCAGCTCCGCTTCCGCCTGGCGGCGCACGAAGCGTTCGGTATCGAGCCGGTAGCGGATCAGATCGGCGATGTTGATCAGCCGCAGGCCGTGCAGGCGGGCGTACTCCACCAGCTGCGGCAGCCGCGCCATCGAGCCGTCGGTGTTCTGGATCTCGCAGATCACGCCGGCCGGATACAACCCCGAGAGCCGGGCCAGATCAACGGCGGCCTCGG
>JBIIDQ010000090.1:0-6618 GCA_044238295.1 Vulcanococcus sp. | reverse complement strand
CTCGCGTGAGACCGGCCAGCGTCATGGGCCGGACCGGCAGCCCGTGTTGCTGCAGAGCTGGCGTCAGCAGGTGGCTGAAGTGGCTGCGGCAGGCCCATTCTTCATTGGGGGGAAATCCATGGGAGGGCGGATGGCCACGTTGTTGCTGGATGAGCTCACGCAAGCTTCAGCCGTGCGTGGCTGCCTCTGCTTCGGGTATCCCTTTCATCCCCCAGGCAAACCCGAGAAGCTGCGCACAGACCACCTAATGGCGATGCGTTCGGCCTGCTTGATCGTTCAAGGGGAGCGCGACAGCTTCGGGCGCCGAAGCGAGGTGGAGGACTATGGGCTGCCCCCCACGATCCAGATTCAGTGGATTCCTGACGGAGACCACAGCTTCAAGCCTACGAAGCGCTCTGGTCATGACGAACGGTCCAACCTGTCGCTGGCTGTGGCTGCCGCCGATCAGTTCATGGCTTCGTGTTGTTGAGATCGCTCGGTCGGCTGAGCACAAACACCACGCCGCCCGTGAGGACCAAGCCAATCACCACCATCGCCGTGATTGCGGCGCTGTAGTCCGTCTGCATGGTGGCGTAACGAAGTGTTACTGCAACCCTAGGCGACAGTCGTCATCGAGTCGAGCGCTCTGGCCAGGGCGATTGGCTTCAGCTCCGGTGAGCTGGTGACTTCGATGATCCTGCCGATCGCTGCGGGTGTGTCGAGGGCTTCGACGCAACAGCGAGCCACCAAGCGTCGTGGGATCGCGTTGCTGTCCTGTTGATCGGCGTTGCTGTAGCGGATGCCTTCTTGATCGAGGTTGTCTTCCCGTTCCGATAAACCCCCTGGTCTGATCACGGTCCAGTCGAGGCCGCTGGATTCAAGGGCGCGTTCCCCCACCCGTTTCCACACCAAAATCAGGCCAAACAGGTTGAGAGGGTGTTGCCAACGGCCGGCGCAGAGCGAGCTCACGAGCAGCACGCGCCGGATTCCGAGCCGTTGGCAGCTCTCCACCTGCCTGCGCACGTCCCAAGCATCCACGCGCATCGGGCCGGTGAGATCGATCGAGGGCCTGGCGCCGGTGGCGATCACGAGCGCATCGCAGCCCGTGAGAGCCGCATCCAGTGCCTCGCGATCCTCTAGGCGCAACCGGCGTTGTTGGCATGGCTCCAGCTGCTCGGGCAATACGGAGCTCCGTTGCAGGAGCAGCCGAGGTTGATCGCCGGCGCGGAGCAGCTCTTCAGCGATGCGATACCCCGTTTTTCCAGACGCTCCGCTGATCGCGATCGTGCGTGGCATGCCGCTGATGGCTTGCAATGGGCAGAAGGTATCGCTTCTGGGCATGCAGCGACGGATCCCACCGAACCATGACGATGGCGATTGGCCCGTTGATCGCGGCCGGCCCCTCGGCCTGAGACTGCTCGCTCTATTGGGTGCGCTCTCGTTTGTGATGCTGGGCCTCAGCAGCTTGGCTCCATTGCTGCATCCCCCCCAGCCCCAGCCGCCGGCCCTGCCAGAGCGTCCCAAAGGCAGCCTGTTGAGCTTGATTCGCTTTTGGGGATGGAATGGCAGCACCTTTGGTTAAGCGTTGATGGGGCCATTCCCCTTGCCACCGCTCCCGTTTTTGCTGCTGGTGTCGCTGGCCCTGGCGGCCGACATCGGGCTACTGATCCTGTTGCTGGGGTTGCAGCGTGTCTTTTCTAGGGCTCCTCGGCTTGAAGCCTTGGCGGTCGATCAGCCCTTGCCCAACAGCGATCTCACGGTGGTGATCCCTGCCTACAACGAGGCTGGAAACATTGCTGCCTGCGTGAGTGCCGTCTTGGCCAGCGATCCTCCCTGTGATCGCTGGAGCCTGATGGTGGTGGATGACGAGTCCAGCGATTCCACGGATCAATTGGCGCGCGAAGCCGCTGCAGCCTGCGGTGCTCAGCAGAATCGATTCACGCTCTTGCAAGCCGGCCCCAGACCGGTTGGTGAGCATTGGGTGGGTAAAAACTGGGCCTGCAGTTGTGCAGCCGAGCAGCTCCGCAGCGACTGGGTGCTGTTCCTGGATGCCGATGTTCGCTTGCATCCACAGACCCTGCGTCGAGCCTTGCTTCAGGCAGAGCGCGATCAGGCCGACTTGCTGAGCCTGGCACCGCGCTTGAGCTGCACTTGTCTTGCGGAGTGGATGGTGCAGCCGATCATGGCCAGCCTGTTGGGGCTGGGATTTCCGATCGAAGCAGCCAACAATCCCAAGAGTGAGGTGGCGTTTGCGGCAGGTCCGTTCATGCTGTTCCGCCGCACGGCTTATGAGCAGATCGGCGGCCACCGCAGCCTTGCCTCAGAAGTGGTCGAGGATCTGGCTATGGCGCGTCGAATCAAGGCCGGTGGCTTTCGTCTCCGTTACTTGCTGGGCCTGGATGCGTTGGATCTGCAGATGTACGACAACCTGGCGGCCCTCTGGGAGGGTTGGAGCAAGAACTGGTTCCTGGGCTTGGATTCGAGCGTCGCCAAAGCCTTGGGTGCAGCGGCGGTTGTCGTGCTGATGTTCAGCGGACCGTGGTTGCTTGGCGGTGCGGCAATGCTGCTGCTTCTGCTTGTCCCTGAACAACACGCGGTCTGTCTGGTGCTCTTGGCGCTCGCGTGCCTGGGGATTGGTTTACAGCTTCAGCTGCGCCTGTGGACACAACGGCAGTTTCAGGTTCCGCTGCGCCACTGGTGGCTGATGGGGGTCGGAGGGTTGTTGGTGGGCGCCATTGGACCCACCTCAGTACTGCGCACTCTCACGGGTCGAGGCTGGACCTGGAAAGGGCGATCTCTCGCCAAATTGTGAGGGCTCAACCTCCGAGCTGGTCCTTGATGGCTTGGTTGGTGAGCGCCTTTTCGCTGAACCAGGCCTTCAGCAGATCTTTGGCCAAGTTGCGCAGTTCAGCAGGATCGCTTTGCGCATCGATTTCTCGTTTGAGGCGCTCCACTTCGAAGGATTGAATCAGGCTGAGTTCAATCGGGGCCATCGCTCTGGTGCGATTGGACAACGCAACCGTATGGCGCTTGATCTCAGTGGGCGTAGCGATCGATACCCAGGCCACAGTGCGTCAGTGAACCCCAACGGTGACTGTTTGTGAAACACCGTGAGTTTCGTCGTGTTCGTTTGGGAGCTTCGCTATGAAGGTGCTTCCGAAGAGCGTCGAGATGCGTCTGAGCTGGAGTCAACACCTGATCGCAGCCCGAACCCTCGAGTTGTCTGGTCGCGAGCAAACAGGAACGTCCTTGGCGTTGATGGGCATGGCTCTGCTGATGTTGCTTCAAGACCTCCAGCACCAAATGAATGAGGTCGACACGCAGCTTTGATTAGCTTTGTTGATCGCATTGATCAACAGAATTGAGAGGGTAGTCATCGATACCGGTGGTTTAGATGGAGTGACTATTTTCCCTCTAGTTCGAGCCCGAAATGGCGATGGACCAGCAAGTTGAACTCAGTATTGGTCAGCAGTTTGAGATCGAGCGATTCAATCGTGCTATTGATGCAACTGCAGATCCGGACCAGTTGCGCCACTTGGCCAAACAATTGCTCCAGGCCTGGCACACGCAAAAAGCGGCCACTCATTGGGTGATGGCGCAACATCAGGCCGGCGAGTACTGATCAGGCCAGCAACTGTTGTAGTCGCTACCTAGGATCGAGCACCTCCCTGGCTCCGGCTTGCGTTTGCGACTGCCCCAGCTGCTCACAGGCGTCGTGGCGGCTGCATTGGTGGGCTGCTCGTCTTCGACACCATCGCCTGGCTCTGGAGCAGCGCAGCGTCCTGTGGTGCTCACCACCTTCACCGTTTTGGCCGACATGGCTCAGCAGGTGGCTGGTGATCGGCTCGAGGTGCGCTCGATCACCAAGCCTGGAGCTGAAATCCATGGCTACGAACCCACTCCCCGTGATCTCGAGGAGGCGCAGGGTGTTGATCTGATTGTTGAAAACGGGCTGGGCCTTGAGCGTTGGGCCCAGCGTTTCCTGGCGGCAGCCGGATCCAACGTGCCCATCGTCACCCTCAGTGATGGCATGGAACCGTTGCCGATTGCGAGTGATGCAGCAGCGGGTAAGCCCAATCCCCACGCCTGGATGTCGCCGCGTCGAGCTGAGCTCTATGTGGATCGTCTGGTGGAGGCCTTTTCGCGTCTCGACCCGGCCAGTGCTGAGCAGTTCAAGCGGCGTGGCGAGACCTACAAAGAGCAGCTCAAAGGGTTGGATCGGGAGCTGCGCTCGGCTCTGGCTGCCCTGCCGCCGAATCAACGGCTTCTGGTCACCTGCGAGGGTGCTTTCAGCTACCTGGCCCGTGACTATGGACTCGATGAGGCATATCTCTGGCCTGTGAACGCTGAAAGCCAGGTCACTCCTCGGCGGCTGGCGCGTCTGATCGATACGGTCAAGCAGCGGCGGGTCCCTGCGGTGTTCTGCGAAAGCACCGTCAGCGATGAAGCCCAGCGCGAGGTCGCGCGGGCTGCCGGCGCGCGTTTTGGCGGTACGTTTTACGTGGACTCATTGTCTGGCAGCACCGGCCCGGCCCCCAGCTTGCTGGCCCTGCAACGCCACAACGTGAATCTGATCGTGCGAGGTCTGGCGGGAGGAGAGCAGCAGCCATGAACCACGGTCTCAGCTCACCCATCAGCCAACGCATCGAGGTGGAGAAGCTTTGCGTTGACTACAACGGCACTGTGGCGCTCTACGACGCCGATCTGAGCCTTCCTCCCGGTTGCATCTGCGGCTTGGTTGGCATGAACGGAGCTGGTAAGTCCACGTTGTTCAAGGCCCTGACTGGCTTTGTGCGCCCATCCCACGGCCGGATCCGGATCAATGGCCTGCCGGTGTTGGCGGCGCAGAAAGATCAAGCTGTGGCCTATGTACCCCAGAGCGAGGGCATTGACTGCAACTTCCCAATTTCGGTTTGGGACGTGGTGATGATGGGGCGCTACGGATCCATGAATGTGCTGCGATGGCCGCGCCAATCCGATCGGGTTGCGGTTCGCGATGCCCTCCAGCGTGTGGATCTCCTGGAGCTGGCCGGCCGACCGATCGGCGCCCTCTCCGGTGGGCAGCGCAAACGCGCCTTTTTGGCTCGGGCCATTGCTCAGCGCGCTTCGGTGTTACTGCTGGATGAGCCCTTCAACGGCGTCGATGTGCGCACCGAGCAATTGATGGCTCAGCTCTTCCTTCAGTTCCGTCAGGAGGGGCGCACCATCTTGATCTCCACCCACGACCTCAGCCACATCCGTGATTTTTGTGATCTGGTGGTGTTGATCAACCGAACGGTGCTGGCGTACGGCGATACCAGCGAGGTGTTCACTCCAGAAAACTTGGCCCGCACCTTCGGCGGCATGGTGCCCAAGCCATGAGTTGGCTCCTCGAACCCCTCAGCCATGCCTTCATGGTGAAGGCTCTCTTAGTCAGTGCCCTGGTGGGTGCGGTGTGCGGTCTGCTCTCCTGCTACATGACCCTCAAGGGCTGGGCCCTGATGGGTGATGCCGTGTCCCATGCCGTGATGCCCGGCGTTGTAGTGGCCTACGCCCTCGGTTTGCCCTTCTCTCTGGGCGCCTTTGTCTTCGGGGTGGGATCTGTAGCCGCGATTGGCTTTGTGAAGCAGAAATCACGCATCAAGGAAGACACCGTGATTGGATTGGTGTTCACGGGCTTCTTCGCCCTGGGTTTGGTGCTGGTCTCGAAGGTGCGCAGCAATATCGATCTCACCCACATTCTGTTCGGCAATGTGCTCGGTATTTCCGGTTCCGATATCCAGCAGACCTTGTTGATCTCCGCGCTTGTGGTGGCTCTGTTGCTGGTGTTCCGGCGCGACATGTTGCTCTTCTGCTTCGATCCAACCCACGCCCGCTCGATCGGTATCAACACCGGCCTGCTCCACTACTTATTGCTCTCGGCGCTTTCGCTTACCGCCGTGGCCGGTCTTCAAACCGTGGGGGTGATTTTGGTGGTGGCCATGCTGGTCACCCCTGGGGCCACTGCCTACTTGCTGACGGATCGCTTCGATCGCATGACCCTGCTCGCTGTGGCCAGCAGTGTGTTGTCGAGCCTGATCGGTGTCTACGTGAGCTACTGGAGCGATAGCTCCACCGCTGGTTGCATTGTGCTGGCTCAGACAGCGCTGTTTCTGTTGGCTTTTCTCCTGGCCCCCCGCTACGGCATCCTGAACGCCCACCGTTCCCAGGCTCCCTAGGCGTGTCGGATCAGTCCTGGCCCTGGTGGCCGCTGCTTCCTCTCTATCCCTACGGGCAACGCCGCACCTTGGTGCGGGAGCTCATCCCGGACCAGCTTTGGAGCTTTGAGCAGCTGCAGGGCATCTTTTATGTGGCGGTGCCGATCCGGATGACCGTGGCGCGGGTGCCCGGTGGCCTGATGCTCTACGCCCCGGTGGCCCCAACGGCTGAGGTGCGGCGTGCCCTCGTGGATCTAGAGCAGCGCTATGGACCGGTGCGCAGCATCGTGCTGCCGACCGCCTCGGGGCTTGAGCACAAGTTGCCTGTCCCGGCCATGGCCAGGGCCTTCCCACAAGCTGAGGTTTGGGTGACGCCCGGTCAGTGGAGTTTCCCTCTGCCGCTGCCCCTGCGCTGGCTCGGCTTTCCTGCTGGCCGCACCAAGGTGCTCGGAGAGCAGGGCTA
>JBIIDQ010000089.1:0-6621 GCA_044238295.1 Vulcanococcus sp. | reverse complement strand
AGCTCGAGGGCTTGGTCCTGGTCGTTGGTGGTGAGTAGATCCACCACCAGCTGCGGATCGCCCAGGCGTCCAACCGCGTTGATGCGGGGGGCGATCTGGAAGCCAACGGCACCGGCATCCACAGGGGCGTCATCGAGCCCTGCCACCTGCTGCAGGGCTTGAAGCCCAGCCAGGGTGCTGCGTTTGAGTCCGGGTAGGCCATCAATCAGCCAGCGCCGGTTGACCCCCTGCAGGGGTGCCATATCGGCGATGGTGCCAATGCAGAAGAGATCGCGGGCCATGGCCAGGCCCTGCTCGGAGCGGCAGTTGCGCGCTAGTGCCATCGCCAAGACGTAGGCCAGGCCCACACCCGCCAGGCCTCGATAGGGCGACTGTTCCGGTGTGCAGGCTGGATGCAGTAGCGCCAGCAGAGGCGGCAGTTCTGCCGGCAAGGTGTGGTGGTCGGTCACCACCACATCCACTTCCAGCTCGCGGGCCCTGAGCAGGGCGTCGCGGGCCGCTACGCCGTTATCCACGGTGACCAGCAGGCGGATGCCATCGGCCGCGAGGCGTTCCACCATGCCGCTGTTGAGTCCGTAGCCGTCGTCCAGGCGGCTGGGGATCGCCGCCTGGGGCCTGGCCCCAAGTTGTTGCAGCACGCCCACCAGCAGGGCTGTGCTGGTCATGCCATCGGCGTCGTAGTCACCGCAGATGGCCAGCCGCTCTTGTTGTTTGCAGGCCTGCTTGAGCCGTTGCACGGCCTTGCCGAGATCGGGGAAATGGCGGCGTGGATCTGGCGCTTCGGGTGGTTCGAGTAGGGCCGCGATCGCAGCGCTCGTGTCGTACCCACGCCGTTGCAGCACCGCCAGCAGTGGGTCAGCTAACCCGCTGGCGCGCAAGTCGGCATCGATCTGGATTGCTGCAGGCAGTTGCCAGCGCTGCTCGGAGGTCTGAAGGAGCAACGACAGGTGCTTGCAACAGATCCATTGTGAGGGGCGCTTGAACGGCGTCCAGTCCGTAGGGTGAAAGGCCGAACCAGGCGATGCAGATGCCAGTCGGGCCAGCCGCGCTGCTGTGGGATGTGGATGGCACGCTGGCTGAAACAGAGCTGGATGGTCATCGCGTCGCCTTCAACCGCGCGTTTGAGGAGGCAGGGTTGCCATGGTTCTGGGATGTGCCCCTGTATCAGCGGCTCGTGCGCACCAGTGGCGGCCGCGAGCGAATTGCCGCTTATCTCGAAGAAGTAGAGGGGAAGCGGCCCGATCGTGAGCGGGTCGAACAGCTTCAGGCGGCCAAACAGCGCGCTTACAACGCCATGGTGGCGGCTGGGGCGCTGACGCTTAGGCCTGGGGTGGAGCGTTTGCTGCGCAGCGCTGCTCAGCACGGTGTGCCCCAGGCGATCGTCACCACCAGCTCGCGCTTGGCGGTGCAAGCGCTGCTGGATCAGCTTCTGCCCGATCACCGAAGTTGCTTTCAGCTTTGGGTCTGTGGTGAGGATGTACCTCGCAAGAAACCCGATCCAGGGGCTTACCAGCTGGCCCTTAAAGAGTTGGCCCTGGCTCCAGATCGTGTGATTGCTCTTGAGGATTCCGGTAATGGGGTGGCCGCAGCGCTTGGGGCCGGTCTCACGGTGCTGGTGACCCGCAGTGGCGCCAGTGCTGGTGAGTCGCCCGATGCCTTTGCGGCCGCTGTAGCAGACCTGGACCACCTGGGAGAGCCCGATCGACCGCTGCGCGTTCATCACGGACCGGCTTGCCCGCAAGGCTGGGTCACGCTCTCCTATCTGCAGCAGCTGTTGCCGGCTCGATGACGCGTCTTCCGCTCCAGAGCACCCGCTTCAACGGCCTGCAGCGCCGCATCGGCACGCTCGTGTTCGGTGGGTTTCGTGGTAGCTGGCGCCGCCGCAGCCTCGCGGTCCTGGCCTTGCTTGTGGGCTTCTACGGCGGTCAAAACATGACCGCATTCTGGCTGGCGAGCATTGGACAACGCCCTGTTGTGGTGCTGGTTTTGGTCGTGTTGTTGGAGTTGGTGGTGCGGCTGCGCACCCGCTTGTCAGGGGATCGTGTTCCTCTCGGCTGGGTGATTGCCGACAACCTCCGAGTGGGCCTGGTGTATTCCGTGGTGCTGGAAGCGTTCAAGCTCGGCTCATGAGCTTCGACCAACAACTGCTGTGTTGGTGTGGCGAGCAGATGCGAGCCGGCTACCGGCCTGTGATTGGTCTCAACGGCCCGGTGGGCGCTGGCAAGAGCACCCTCTCGCGACAGCTGCAGGGCTGCTTTGCCGCCGCAGGGGTGCGCCTGGCAGTCGCCTCCATCGATGACGCCTATCTGCCCTGGCAGGCACGCCTCAAGGCAATGGCTGGTAACCCCTATGGCGTGAATCGTGTGCCGCCCGGAAGCCATGACCCAGCCGGCCTAGTCGATGCCATTCAGCAGTGGCGTCAGGCCCGCGAGGCTGGCCTGACGCTCCCCCGTTTCGATAAGACCCTGCGCCAGGGTGCGGGCGATCGGGTGAGCGAATGGACCGGTGAGGCCGACGCCTTGCTCCTCGAAGGTTGGCTGCTGGGCTGCAGGCCGCTGCCTGGGTATCAGATCGAGGCTGTGGTTTGGCTCAAGGAACTTCAGGGCTTCAGCGCCGCTGAACTGGAGTGGATGGTGCGCTGCAACGAGGCCCTTGTTGGGTATCTCCCCCTGTGGGCAGAGCTGGATCAGCTCTTGATGCTGTGGCCACTGCGTTGGTCACTGCCACGCCGCTGGCGTCTGCAAGCGGAAGCCAAGCAACGGCGTCGAGGCGGTGGTTGGTTACCGGCCAGCGAACTCGAGAGCATCGTCAAAGCGACACTTCGATCACTACCGCCAAGCCTGTATCAGGAGCCCGTGTTGGCCCATGCCAACTGGGTACGGGTGCTGAATGGCCGGCGCCGCAGTGTGTGGGAGGGCAGCGGCGAGGCTGCCCTTGCCTGGCTGGATCAGCCCTGTTCGGACTCGTCCTCAGCCACGGGATAGACGAAGCCCTGAGCGCGGCCGCTCAGCACGGACTTGCCAATCGAGAGAGCCTTCGCAGCAGCGATGGCCGCCTTGCCCTTCCAGGTGGCGTGACGCTGATTGCGCTTGCCCTTGGACGTTTTCTTCTTGGGAACAGCCATCCCGTTTGATATCAGCCAAACCAAGAGTTTCTATTGCCGCCTTCCCTTTCGTCAAATGGCTAAGCTCCACGCAAGCTCGACATCCACGTGAGCAGCAGCAAATCTTCTGATCTGCCAGTGGTTCTCGGCCTGGCCCGTGCACCCCAACCCAGCTACAGCCAGCTGCTGCAACAGATGCGCGGCGGCACGGTGAAGGAGTTGTTGCTCTCGCCTGGCCAGCGCCAGGTGAAGGTCACCTACACCGACGGCAAGCAGGTGACCGTTCCGGTGTTCAGCAACGACCAGATGCTGTTGCGGACAGCCCAAGAAGCGCGGGTGCCGCTCACCGTTCGCGATGAGCGGCAGGACCAGGCCACCGCCAGCCTTGTGTCCAACGGCCTTCTGCTGTTGTTGTTGTTTGGCGGCTTGGCTCTGTTGCTTCGGCGCTCAGCTCAGGTTGCCAACCGCGCCATGGGGTTCGGGCGCAGCAAGGCACGGATGGTGCAAGCGGAAGCCGCCGTGCCGGTGCGCTTTGAAGATGTGGCCGGCATCCAAGAGGCGAAGGAAGAGCTTCAAGAAGTGGTGGCTTTTCTCAAGGAACCAGAGCGCTTTACAGCGGTGGGAGCAAAAATTCCCAGAGGCGTTTTATTGGTTGGGCCTCCCGGCACCGGCAAAACATTGCTGGCCAAGGCGATTGCCGGTGAAGCCGGCGTTCCGTTTTTCTCCATGGCTGCCTCGGAATTTGTGGAGCTGTTTGTGGGCGTGGGTGCAAGCCGCGTCCGCGATCTGTTCCGTCAGGCCAAGGAGAAGGCTCCCTGCATCGTGTTCATCGATGAGATCGATGCGGTGGGTCGTCAGCGGGGGGCTGGCATCGGTGGCGGCAATGACGAACGGGAGCAGACCCTGAACCAGCTGCTCACGGAGATGGATGGTTTTGCGGATAACTCCGGCGTGATCCTGCTGGCGGCCACCAACCGCCCCGACGTGCTCGATGCCGCTCTGATGCGGCCGGGTCGTTTCGACCGCCGCATCCACGTTGATCTCCCGGATCGACGCGGCCGCGAGGCGATTTTGGCGGTGCACGCCCGCAGTCGTCCTCTTGATCCGCAGGTGTCTCTGGCCGACTGGGCGAGCCGCACTCCTGGTTTTTCGGGTGCTGATCTCTCCAATCTGCTTAACGAAGCTGCGATTCTCACCGCCCGCCGTGAGCGTGACTGCATCGACGATGCCGCCCTTGGTGATGCCCTCGAGCGCATCACGATGGGCCTCACGTCGGCTCCCTTGCAAGACAGCGCCAAGAAGCGCCTGATCGCTTATCACGAGATCGGCCACGCTCTGCTCACCACCCTGTTGCCTGCTGCCGATCGCCTCGACAAGGTGACCTTGTTGCCGCGGGCTGGTGGTGTGGGCGGTTTTGCGCGCACCATGCCCGATGAAGACGTCTTGGACTCCGGTCTGATCAGCAAGGCCTACCTGCAGGCACGCCTTGTGGTGGCCATGGGCGGGCGAGCTGCCGAGCTGGTGGTGTTCGGGCCCAGTGAGATCACCCAAGGTGCTTCCGGTGATCTCGAGATGGTGAGCCGGATTGGCCGTGAGATGGTCACACGTTATGGATTTTCATCCCTCGGCCCGGTGTCACTCGAAGGCGAGGGCCATGAGGTGTTTCTCGGGCGTGACTGGTTGCGTTCGGAACCGCATTACTCCCAGGAGACCGGTAATCGCATCGATGCCCAGGTTCAGCAGTTGGCTCGCCGATCGCTTGATGAAGCCGTTGCTCTATTGCAGCCGCGCCGCGTCTTGATGGATGAGCTGGTGGAGTTGCTGATCCAGCGAGAAACGATTGAAGGCCCTGAGTTTGCTGCGTTAGTGGAGGCTCATGAAGAGCGTCAGCCAGCGGTCTCACCGGTGTGTTGACCTGGCGCTTTTGTTGGGGCCTTCGATCATTCGCATGAGGCAAATTGCTCATGCGAAAGTAATCCCTCAGGCAAAGCGGATGTCGAGGCTGCGGAGGTAGGTCTGCAGGCCGGCATCTTGAATCGGCAAAAACCAGGCGGGCTGCCCACTTTCGTTCACATGAGAGTGCCAGTGACCAGGTGGTGTGATGAAAGCGCCGCCGGAATGCCAGTCGATGCGTTTCGGGTTGCGAATCTGACCCGCTGCATCCAGCTCTGTGCCCACCAAGGTGTAGACACCGGGATGGCAGTTGATGATCAGGTCCAAGGCGACCGATTGATGCCGGTGTGGGGGTTGGGTTTTCCCGGCCGGCACGATCCCGTACATCGCCCAGAGCACATGGGTCACGGTGCGAGTGCTGGGCAGATCACGGTTTGCCAGCAGCAGGCTGATGCGGTTGCTGCTTTGGCTCCCAGGTTGATCGGCCAGGTTCTCTAGCTCGCTGCGCAGCCAGCTGGCGCTGTAGTGCGTGGGCTCAAACCGTGGGCCTGAGGGCGTTACCCCCAGGTAGCTGAGCAGCGGAGCATCGTGAACCCAGTAAAGAACACTGGTGCGCTCGGCCTCCAGCAGGGGGGTGCCACCAGCAGGGAGGACAAATAGATCCCCTTCAGTCCAGGAGGCGATGGCCGTGTCGTCGTCTTGATCCCGGAAGCGGCAGCAGCCGGCTCCAGAGAGCACAAAGAACAGGGAGCTGGTGGCGATGGCTGCTGCTCGCACCCCTTCTCCGGCTTCAATCCGAATGAAATGGGCTGCCAGAGAAGGACTGGTGGCCGGGCCGGGCACGCCCAACTCGGCACTGAGATCGAGTGGAATGACGCCACTGGGTCCAGTGCTGTGCAGCTCTGCTCCCCAACTGCGATACGGGATCGGTTCGGTGAGCCCGGCACGCACAGGATTGGCAGCCTGCCGATAGTCGAACAACAGGGCCTTGGCAGACGCTGTTTCGGCGTTGCGACGGCGCTCTGGGGTTTGAGTCATCGGGCCACTCCTACCGGCAGGCGGATCGAGGCGATCGTTGCAGCCTATGAACTCAGCCGCCTGCAACGGCGGGAACAATGCTGACTTCATCGCCATCCTTGAGGGCGGTGATCTGGTTGTCCAGGAAGCGGATGTCCTCGCTGTTCACGTACACATTGAGGAAGCGACGCAGCTTGCCAGCCTCATCACAAAGTCGGCCCTTGAGTCCGGGATAGCGGCTGTCGAGCGCATCGATCAGGGCGTCCACGCTGCTGGCGTCGAGTTCAACGCTGGCCTCGTCGTTGGTGAACTTCTGCAGGGGGGTGGGGATCAGAACCTGGACGGGCATGGATGGTGATCGGTTTGGCGATGGTTGGGTAATGAAGGATTGCCGGAGGCTGGTGCTCAATGGCCAGCCTGGACCTGCTGCCAGGCAGCGTTGAAGCTGTCGAGCTGGGCTTCGATCGTGTAGGGCTTGCCGATGTGATCGACCACCGCTTCGGTGGTCTTGAGGCCATTGCCCGTGATGTAGGCCACGGTGCGCTCCTCAGGATTGATCTTGCCCTGCTCCACCAGCTTCTTGAGCACGGCGATGGTGGTGCCGCCTG
>JBIIDQ010000088.1:0-6743 GCA_044238295.1 Vulcanococcus sp. | reverse complement strand
CGCTGAGGGCCCCATCAAAGAAGGGGTTGCCGAAGAACCGCACCGGCCGCTGCAGCTGGTTGCTGAGATCGCCGGCGGTGAGCACATCACGGCTGTAGATCGCTCGGTTGCGCCGCTGTTTCAGGCAGGGTGCACAGGGCCAGGGCAACCGCAGCCGACCTTCGTAATGACTGGAGTAGGCCACGAGATAGGTGGCGGTTGGCCTGCCGCTCAGCCAGGCAGCCATCACTGGGATCACATCCCCCACCACCAGGATCAGTTGATACCGGTGGGCGATGCGCAGTAGCAGCAGCAGGCGACTGAACAGATAGAGCACTTGGCCCTGAATCACCTCAGTGATTCGGCCGATCACGCTCGTGTACCCCAGCCCACCAGTGCTGTATTCGCGTGTGCGGCCGCGCATGGGGATGCCGGCCTGTTCAAAGGCACGGCCATGGCCCACCAGCGGCAGCGCCTCCACCGCCAGGCCCCGCTGTTGCAAGGCTTGGCCGATCAACGCGCCGCTGAGATCTTCACCGTGCCCGTTGCTCAGCAGCAGGATCGGTCGTTGCTGGTTTGCGTTCGGGTTCAACCCTTCAGCCAAGCCTGCACCTTCTGAAGGGCCTGCCAATCGGGTCTGCGCGCCAGACCATCGGCGATCGAGCCATCCAGCTCCTCGGCCAGCTCGGGCGCCATCACGCGCACCCTCAGCACCCACTCGATGTGTTCGCGCACGCCTTTGGCGTTGGTTTCCAGCATCGCCAGGCTGAGGTTGATACGGGCTTGGGGATCCTGTGGATTGAGCTTCACGGCGTTGCGGGCTGAACGCAGAGCCGCCTGGGGCTGGTTGTCGAGCAGCTGCAGCCAGGCCAGACAGGTCCAACCTGCCGAGAGCCGCGGCTCCTGCTGCGTGATGGTGAGGAAGCTATCGATCACCTCTGGCAGCGGTGCCCCTTCCTGGTAGCGCTGCAGTGCCTCCTCAAACAGCGAAGGAGCTTCAGTGACGGCGTCGGTCATGGTGCGGCAGCGTGCCTGGTCTTGTGCTCAGGTTCGCACCCGGGCGATCAGGGCGTGATCACACCGCAAAGGAGCTGCCGCAGCCGCAGGTTTGGGTGGCGTTGGGGTTCGTGAAGTTGAAGCCGCCTCCGATCAAGGCACTGGAGAAATCCAGCTGCATTCCATAGATGTAGAGGAGGCTCTTGGGGTCACTCACCACCGTGAAGCTGGGGGCTCCGGCCGGTTCGTAGATGTAGCTCTCATCGTCGCCCTGGATCTCGGAAGCATCGATGAAATCCATCGTGTAGCTCATGCCGCTGCAGCCGCCTGAGCGCACACCCACCCGCAGCACCTTGCCTTCACCCTGGGCGGGGATCAGGGTGGCCAGCTGTTTCATGGCCGATTCGGTGATCAGGATGCCCTTGCCATCGCGGCCGATGTGGGTGGCCTGCACGGGTTCAGCTGTGGACGTGGCTGTGGCGGTATCGCTGGTCATACGGAAAGCCCTGGCCTGATCAACCCATCGTATGGAGCGCAACCCACACCTGCCGCCGTGATGGGCGTCTCCATAGAGTCGTGCCCATTCCGTGGGAGCAGCAGGTGCGCGTCGCCATCGTGGGTTCGGGATTGGCGGGTCTTGCGGCTGCCGTGGATCTCGTGGATGCCGGCCATCAGGTGGATCTGTATGAGGCCCGGCCATTCATGGGCGGCAAGGTGGGCAGTTGGGTGGATGAGGGCGGCAACCACATCGAGATGGGGCTACACGTCTTTTTCTTTAACTACGCCAACTTGTTCGCTTTGCTGCGCAAGGTGGGAGCGATCGACAACCTGCTCCCCAAGGACCACACGCACCTGTTTGTGAACACCGGCGGCGACCTGCGCGAGCTGGATTTCCGCTTTGCCCTCGGCGCTCCCTTCAACGGCCTCAAGGCCTTTTTCACCACCCCCCAGCTCGACTGGCTCGACAAACTGCGCAACGCTCTGGCGCTGGGCACCAGCCCGATCGTGCGCGGCCTGGTGGATTACGAGGGGGCGATGAAAGTGATCCGCGATCTCGATCGCATCAGCTTTCAGCAGTGGTTCCTTGGCCACGGCGGCAGTGAGCAGAGCATCAAGCGGATGTGGAATCCGATCGCCTATGCCCTCGGATTTATCGACTGCGAGGCGATTTCGGCCCGCTGCATGCTCACCATCTTCATGATGTTTGCGTCGAAAACAGAAGCCTCCAAGCTCAATCTGCTCAAGGGCTCGCCGCATCGCTGGCTCACTGGTCCAATCCTCGATTACATCCAGGAGCGAGGTGGCAAGTTGCACCTGCGCCACCGCGTGACCGAGGTGGTGTTTGAGGAAGGTGCAGCGGGCAATGATGGCCAGCCTTCGACCCAGGTGAGTGCCCTCAAGCTCGGCACACCCGATGGCGATCTCGAGGTGAAGGCTGACGTCTATCTGGCTGCCTGTGATGTGCCCGGCATCCAGCGGATGATTCCTGAGGCCTGGCGCCGCTGGCCCTTGTTCGAGAACCTTTACAAGCTCGAGGCCGTGCCTGTGGCCACGGTGCAGTTGCGCTACGACGGCTGGGTTACCGAACTGGGCGAGGGTGCGCTGGAAGAAGCCGCCCGCCGCGATGTGGAGCGTCCTGTCGGCCTCGACAATCTCCTCTACACCGCTGACGCCGACTTCAGCTGCTTCGCCGATCTGGCCCTGGCCAGCCCGGTGGATTACCGCAAGGAGGGTGTGGGCTCGCTTCTGCAGTGCGTGCTCACGCCTGGTGATCCCTGGATTCCCAAGAAAACCGAGGAGATCGTGGCCGCCACCGATGAGCAGGTGCGGCGGCTTTTCCCCTCGGCGCGCAACCTCAAGCTGGTGTGGAGCAACGTGGTCAAGCTGGCCCAGTCGCTCTACCGCGAAGCGCCGGGTATGGAGCCTTATCGCCCCGATCAGGCCACGCCGGTGAGCAATTTCTTCCTTGCCGGTAGCTACACCAAGCAGGACTACATCGATTCGATGGAAGGCGCCACCATGAGCGGGCGTCTGGCCGCCGCCGCCATCCTGGGGCGGAAGGCCGAGCTGGCCACCAATGCGGCTGTTGCCTGATCACCCCAGCCTGATCACCCCCCTCGCGTAATTCCCATGGGCCGTTGGCTTGAACACAGCGTCACCACGGAGGTGCAGGCCTCAGCCGAGCGGGTGTGGGCGGTGTGGAGCGATCTCGAGGCCATGCCCCGCTGGATGAACTGGATTGAGTCGGTGGTCACCGAACCCGGCGACCCTGACCTCACCGACTGGACTCTCGCCGCCCAGGGGTTCCGTTTCCATTGGAAAGCGCGCATCACCGAGCGGGTGGAATCCCAGCAGTTGCACTGGGAATCCGTGGGCGGCCTGCCCACGAAAGGCGCAGTGCGTTTCTATCCCCAGGGCCCTGAGCTCACCGCGGTGAAGCTCACGGTGAGCTACGAGCTTCCGGGGGTGTTGGCACCGCTGATGGAACCCTCCATCCTGGGGGGGATCGTGACCAAGGAGCTCCAGGCCAACCTGGACCGCTTCCGCGATCTCGTTCAGAGCGGGTATGGCGAGCAGCAGGTTTGAAATACGGGGTCTCCAGCCGCGTTTGAACACGGCTCTGCTGCTGGCTGCGCTGCTGTTGCTGGTGGCTGGCTGCAGCTCATCGTCTGATGTCGAGACCATCAGCCTGCCTCCCATCGCACCAAAACCTGCGGTTGCTGGGGCTCCCACCACCAGCGCACCCCAGCCCACACCTGGCTTCACCCCCTTGCCCACCCCGCAGCAGGTGGTGGCACAGGTTGGCGTTGGTCGTATCGATCCCTTTGCTCCGCTGCCACCCGCTGGCGGAGGGGCACCTCCGGTACTGCCCGATGGCTTGCGATTCAACGGCGTGATCCTGGCCAGCGGCCGCCCCCAGGCTTTAGTGCAATTTCAGGGCAATGCCGGGTCCGTGCGCGTGGGTGATCAAGGCGGCAGAACCACCGATCTGCTCCCCAATGCCTGGAAGGTTGCTGCAGTGGATGTGGCTCAGGGTCGTCTCACCCTGGCCACAGGTTTGAGCAAAGGCAGTCCCCGGATCACCCTCGAGCTGTAAGCGCGTCAACGCAGGCCAGCACCAGGCCATCGAGATCATGGGGGGCGGCTTCAGCGTCGACCCGGCCCAGCAACGCTTGGCAGGTCTGGCTGGTTTGCGGCCCAATCGACACCAGCGCCACCCGCTGCAATGGCTCCTGCCATGCAGCGCCGAACTGCTGCTCGAGCAGCTGAGCGGTGTGTTGCACGGTCTTGCCGCTGCTGAAGGTGATTGCATCCACCGTGCCTGCGGCTAGGGCCGCGGCGGTGGCCGCCGGCAGGTTGTCTGGACAGCGGGATTCATAGGCCGCCACCTCCACCACCCGAGCACCCGCTTCGCCGAAGGCTTCCGCCAGCACGGTGCGGCCGCCGCTCTGCACCCGCGGCAGCAGCAGCCGCAGCCCCCAGCCCGACACGGGGAAGTGATCGATCAGGCTGTCGGCCACAAACTGCGGCGGCACGAAATCCGCCGGTGCACCCAGGGCTTCCAGCCGTGCGGCGGTCTTGCGGCCGACCGCCGCGATCTTGAGGCTGCGGGGCCGCCCGGCCAGGCTGCCTCCCTGTCGCTGCAATCGCTCCTCCACCGCATCAACGCCGTTGCTGCTGGAGAGCACGAGCCAGTGGAAGTCTTCCAGTTCGGCTAGGGCGTCATCTAGGGGCCCCCACTCATCCGGTGGACCGATCACCAGGGCAGGCAGATCCAGCACCGTGGCGCCGGCTTGCTCAAACAGCCGCCTTGTCTCCCCGAGCTGCTGCTCAGCCCGGGTCACGGCAACGGTGCGCCCCTGGAGGGGAAGCGCGGGCGAGGCGGTGGTGGAGTCCGGCACGCCGATCAGCCCTCCAGTTTCACCATGGCGCCCGCCTGCTGGCGCAGGCGTTCCGCCTCCGGGCTGCGGCCTTGTTGGCTGAGCAGGCTGATCGCTTGGCGGAAGCTGCTGCGGGCGCCATCGATGTCGCCACCGAGCAGTAGCGCGACTGCCAGGTTCTGATGGGTTTCAGCGTGAGCTGGGGTGAGCCGCCGCGCTTCCCGGTAGGCCTCGAGCGCCCCTCCGATGTCGCCGAGGCGCCGGCGGGTGAGGCCGAGGTTGTACCAGCTCAGCCCAATCTCCGGCGCTGCGGCTGTGGCCCGCTGGCAGAGCTGTTCCGCTTCCTGAGCCTGGCCCTGTTGCAACAGCAGCGCCGCCAGATTGAGTCGTGCTGCCAGGTTCAGCCGCGGCGCCAGGGGGATGTCCAGCGCCTGCCGGTAGAGCTCCAGGGCGGCAGCGGGATTGCGGGTGGATTCCGCTAGGGCCAAATGCAGCAGCAGCTCATATCGCTCGGGGTGTGCATCGGCGGGGCACTGCGACAGCCCTTCGCACAGCAGAGCCAACCCGCGCTCCAGATTGCCTTCGGCCACCTCCAGGCTGCCGAGCTTGGCGCAGGCATAGGGGTCGCCGGGGCGCTGCTTCAGCTCGGCTTCCATCGCTTCGCGCAGTCGCTGCGGTTTGTTGCCCTGGGCCAACAGCTCCGGTCGGTAGCCGTCGTGGATCAGGGCCGGTTCGGGGCAGTCAGCGATGCGCCAGTGGGGTTCATGCCGCAGCAGCTCAGCCACGCTGTCATCCACCATCGAGTGGTAAGCGCGGCTCCAGCGGATCGCCGGATGGCGGCGGAACAGTCGGCTCACGTTGGAGTAGGGCGATTGCACGGCTCCCCGTTCATGGCGCAGCAGGTTGATCAGCAGCACATCGGGCTGAGCGATCAGCGCCCGTAGCGGGGCCATCGCCTCCGGCCGCAGCCGCTCATCGGCGTCGAGCACCAGCACCCAATCACCACTGAGAAACTCCAGTGCCTGGTTGCGGGCCGGTGCAAAGTCGCCTGGCCACGGGATCTGCTCGACCCGTGCCCCCATCCCCTCGGCCAGGGCGATGGTGTTGTCGAGCGAGCCGGTGTCCACCACCACCATCTCGTCCACAAAGCCCTGCACTGAGCGCAGGCAGTCCTCGATCTGCGCCGCTTCGTCGCGAACGATCATCGAGAGGCTGAGCATGGGCTGGGCTGCGGTGGCAGGCGGGCTGAGGCTAGGTGCAGCGGCGCGACAGCACTGTCAATCGGTGAAGCCACCCTCTAGGGCGGCGGCCTGCAGTCCCAGTGCTGCGAGCAGCTGGGCCTGGGCCTGGGGCATCTGGCCAGGGCTGTAGGCGGCTGGTAAATCGGGCGGAAGCAACACCCTGAGCTGCTCCCACAGGTAGGGGCTGCCATACACCGCTAATCCCGCCAGTCGCCCCACCGAGAGCAGCTGGCGCACCACCTGGGGCCAGGGCTCATCGCCGCCTGCGCTACCGCGAAACGGATTGCCGCGCACCAGCAGCTGCAAGAGCACCGGACCTGGGTCGAGGCGATCCAGGGCCAGAGGAGCCTCCGGGTTATCGCTCCAGGGGCTGGGGCTACGGCCGTCGAGCACCAGGGCCCGGTAGCCCTGGCCTAACGGGCGCAGCAGCGCCGGTGCCATGGCGGGCAGCTGGGGTGTGTTCAGTTGGGTATCCACACGGATCAGATTCAGCCCCGGGCCGCCCGGTAGGCAGCCGTTGCCCTGATGCTCGAGGCTGAGGCTCAAGAGCTGGCCACCGAGCTCCAGATCCGCTGATGTCACCAGAGAGCTGAGCTCAGCTACCACCGCCTCCAGCGAGGGGTTGGTGCTGCGCGTGCAGCGTTGG
>JBIIDQ010000087.1:0-6764 GCA_044238295.1 Vulcanococcus sp. | reverse complement strand
TCGAACACCAGCCGCCGCCTGGCATGGGAGAGGCTTTGCTGGTTGGTGGGCGTATGAATCTGGGTGAGCGCCGTAGCCAAATCCACCAGCTGCTCCTGCTGCTGCAGAGCCAGTGGCAATGGGTCGATCCAGCTCCGCGCGGCTTCCAGCAAGGGCCGCACAAGGGCGCGCAACCGATCGGCGCTCAGACCTTCCGTAAGGCCATACACCGGCAAGAGGCGGCCGATCTGTTCGCTTTGCACCGGCGCATTTGGGCTTGCGAGCACCTCCATCAACGGATCCTGAAAGGCGGGGCCGTAGGGGGTGTCCTTCACCAGGCCGCTCACTGCCACGGTGGCGCCGGGGGGAAACTGCCGCTGCTGGGCCTTCAACCAGGCAGGGGAGCTGAAGCGCTTGCCCGCAAAAAACTTGGAGATGCGTATGCGGCCGGTGAAGTCCACCAGCTGCAGCTCCAAGATTGAAAGGTTGGGATTGCGGGGGCTGGTGAAGCTGTGGCTGCGGCGCACCGTGGCCACGATTGTGGCGGTACGGCCCGGTTCCAGGGCTGCGATCCGCACCAGGTTGGAGTAGTCGAGGTAATCGCGCGGGTAGTAGCGCACTAGATCCCGAGCGAGCCACAGATCCAAAGCAGCGAGCCTGGCGGCACTCTTGGGACCCACCCCCTTGATCTCCGAGAGGGGTGTATCCGGATTGATCCGCCCGGCCGAGGGGAAGGACACCGGCGCATCAGCCACAAGCCGCAGCCGAGGCGGCGCGGGCGGCCGCAGCGGTTCATGGGCCCGCTGCAACTCATGCAAGGCCTGGCGGGTGCGCCGCACCAGACTTTGACGGCGTGAATGGTTCAGCTCCTCATAGCCACCGAACTGTTCCGCCAGCTGATCGAGCAACTGCTGCTGATGGGAAGGGAGCGCAACCGGCACCTGCCGAAGGCTGCGACTGAGGAAGGTTTGAAACGGCTCCCGGCGACCCTGAAGATTGCCGAAGCCGCGATCAGCCTCCAGTTGCAAACCCTGTTGCAAAGGCCGCAGCCAGGCCTGCAGACTCAGCCCTGATCCGCCGCCGGGTTCACTGGGTGGTGGGCATGGTCCTGAAACCACTGATGCTCAGCTTCGAGGGCGCTCAAGCGGCGCTGCCAGCTGCGGTAGCGCTTGGCCATTGTGCGCAATGCACGCCGCCGCTGCTCTAGTCGCTTGCGACAAGTGCGTAGCTTCGGCTGCTCATATTCGAGATCGGCGCTGCGCAGCAACAGGGTGAGCACCTCTGTGGGTGCACTAGCGCCCAGCATCGGGCCCATCGGCAACGGCAGTCGCAAGAGGTTGGCAGGCGCCGGCAAAACCTCCACCTGGCCATCCAACACCGCATCGAGCAGGTTCATCGGCAACAGACCCTGAGCCAGGCCCACCCGCAGCATCTCCACATTCACGGCGTGAGAGAGGTTGCGCAGGCGGCGGCGTAAAGCCCGATCAAAGTGAGTCCACCACCGCAGCTGAAGTACCGGGTCCCTGGGAAGGCTGGCCGAGGTGATACGGGTATCGAGCTCGGTGGGCAGAGCCAGGCTGATGCTCGCCTCCGGGTCAGCATCGGAATGTTCGCTCAACTCCTGCGGCTGGCTTGACCCTGAAGACTCCTGCAGACCTTCAGCCGCCATCTGAAACAGTGACTGCAACAGCTGTTGCTCGGGAGAGTCGCTGGAACCTGGAGCAGTGTTGTCCTTGCTCTGATCGAGGTCCGATTGAACAGGCCTGGCCAGAACAGGCAGCCCGCGGTCGAACAGATCGGCTGAAACCGGCAGGTCGAGACTGAGATGCACCGAGCCGTTCGGCACGGTTGATGGCTCACTTGCTTCAGGAGCAGAAGACGCGCGCGAGCCGTCACTGCCATCAGCCGTGGGATCCCCGGCGGAATCGTCCGAAGATTTCCCGTTCAGGAAAGCATCAAGCAAGCGCTGCTGCTGCACCCGCTGTCGTCTGTGCTCCCGTCGTTGCTGCTGCGCTGCAAGGCCGATGATCTGCTCAACGGTCAGAAGAGTGCTCGTGCGTTGCACCAACTCCTGGAGCCGGCTCTGAAAAGCTTGGCGCCGTGCGGCGGGAAGCTCGTTGTAGCGCTCGGGGACCACTTGGGTCGCCAGATGAAAACAGGCCTGCTGCACGGCATGCAACAGGCCTTCTCGCAACACTTGGAGGTAAAGGGCCAGATCGCGATACAGCTCTGGCGCCAGCTGCTCCTGCTGTTGCAGAAGCAGCTCAATCTGGCGCTGAGCTTCCTCGCGCATCGGGATCAGGCAGCCTGCATGGCAGCCACTTCAGCGGCGAAGTCCATCTTCTGCACTTCGATGCCCTCACCCAGGGTGAAGCGCACGAAACGGCGCACCTGAATGTTCTCGCCCACCTTGCCGGACACCTGCTTCACCAGTTCGTCGACGGTGAGGTTGCTGTCTTTGATGTAGGCCTGATCCATCAGAGCCATTTCCTTGAGGCGCTTGCCGATGCGGCCGGCCACGATCTTCTCCTTCATCTCCTCCTTCTTGCCGGCCAGGTCGTCACGACCCATCTCGATCTGCTTCTCGCGCTCAGCCACCTCAGCCGGGATGTCGTCGACTTTCACGTAGTCGACGCTGGGGCAAGCAGCGATCTGCATCGCCACGTTGCGGATCAGCTCCTGGAAGATCTCGCCGCGGGCCACGAAGTCGGTCTCGCAGTTCACTTCCACCAGCACACCCACACGGGCGCCGGTGTGGATGTAGCTGCCGATGGCGCCTTCAGCTGCGGTACGACCCGACTTCTTCTCGGCGGAGGCAATGCCTTTCTGGCGCAGCCACTCAACGGCCTTTTCCTTGTCGCCGTTGGTTTCTGCAAGAGCCTTCTTACAGTCCATCATGCCGGCGCCGGTGACGTCGCGCAGTTCTTTAACGAGCTTGGCGGAGATCTCAGCCATGGATCTGGGGGAGAGGGAGGTAATGAGTGCAGTGCTTAAACAGGCAGAAGCTCCCCCTCAGGGAAGCTCCAATGCCGTATGCGGAAGGACATCAGCTGTGAGCCGCTCAAGGGTTCACAGCCAGGGAGCTGATGCTCAGCCTTCCTCGTCGTCGTAGCCGCCGCGCTGGTCGTTAGCGCCATGGCGACCTTCGTTGATGGCATCGGCGAGGCGGCCGAGAACCAGTTGCACCGAACGCACAGCGTCATCGTTGCAGGGAATGGGCACGTCGCAGAGGTCGGGATCGCAGTTGGTGTCGAGCATCGACACCAGGGGGATATCGAGCTTGCGGGCCTCGAGCACGGCGTTGGTCTCACGGCGCTGATCCACCAACACGACCACGTCGGGCAGGCGACGCATGTTCTTCAGACCGCCCAGATACTTCTGCAGACGCTCGAGCTCACGGCGCAGCACAGCCGCCTCCTTCTTGGGACGCATGGCGATGGCGCCGGAGGACTCCATGCGCTCCAGGTCCTTGAGGCGGTCGATGCGGGCCCGCATCGTGGTCCAGTTGGTGAGCATGCCGCCCAGCCAGCGCTGGTTCACGTAGGCCGCACCACAGCGGGTGGCTTCGATGGCGATCACCTCGGAAGCCTGCTTTTTGGTGCCCACAAACAGGAAGCGCTTGCCGCTGCGTGCAGCACTACGCACCCACTTGTAGGCGTTGTTCATGCAGACAGCGGTCTGCACGAGATCGATGATGTGAACACCGTTGCGCGCGCAATAGATGTAGCGCGACATCTTGGGGTTCCAACGGCGCGTTTGGTGCCCAAAGTGGGCACCCGCCTCCATCATTTCGGCGAGAGTAACAACAGCCATGAGTTGAGGGTTTCGGGTTCGCCTCCACCTGCCAGGGACTCCGCGAACGGGTCACCCGAAACATGCAGGTGTGCGGTGTGAAAGAACCCAGTCACCCTACCAAATCGCAGTGCAGCACTCAGCTAGCTGGCGCCGGCTCAGCTCAACCCCTCAGCGCGGGCCTCGCGATACAGGGCACGCACCCCGATGCGGTTCAAAGGCAGGCGCAGCAGCTCCATCGCCAAACCAGGCTTGCCCTGGCGAATCAGCCAGGCCAGCACAGGCCGCAGGCTGCGCTCGTTGACAACGCCACCCAAGGTGAGCAGCTCCCAGAGGAGGCGGTGCAACAGGGTGAATTGAATGATGAACCGCACCCGCCGCGTTGGATGTTTGCGGTAAAACACCAACCCCATTTTGGCGCGCTCGCCCTCCACGGCGATCAGGCGCGGCACCTGCTCCAGGCTCAGGGGCGGGTGCCAGTGGTAGCCCACCGCCTCAGGGCAGCGCACCAGCACCACGCCCATGCGGCGTAGCCGCTCGCCGAGCTCAAGGTCTTCCCAGCCATAAAGACGGAAGCGGGTATCGAACAGGCCGCTGCGCTCCAGCACCTGGCGATCGATCGCCACATTGCCAGTGGCGAAGTAAGCCCAGGAGAGATCTCGAAGCTTGTGGGGCTCGCTGGTGGGGTCCTCGAAGTTGGCGGTATTGATCACCGCTCCGTAGGTGAAGCACAAGCGATCGCCACGTTGCGCCCAGCTCTGCTCCAGCCGGCGGGCATGACTGATCAGGAAGTTGTCCGTGACCACCAGATCGCTGTCGATGAAGACGATCACATCACCGCGGGCGTGTTCGACACCGCGGTTGCGCCCCTCCGCCGGGCCGCCATGGTCCTGCTGGACCAGGCGCACATGCGGGAAGCTGGCGCTGTGACGCAACAACCAATTCACCGTGTCGTCGGTGGAGCCGTCATCCACCAGAACCACCTCGTAGTTGGTGATTGGAGCCTGCAGCTGCTGCCGCTCAAGGGCCAGCAGGCACTTCTCCAGGATCGGCAACCGGTTGTAAGTGGGGATGACGACGCTGAGAAACATGGCGCGTTCAGGTGACGCAGACAAGCAAAAAAAGAGGGACCCCGCAGGATCCCCAGTTCACCATTTGTGGTGATCGATCAATCGGCGGCGCCGCCGTTGTTAGCCGTTCCGGTGACACCGTTACCAGCACCCTCACCGCGACCGTCATTGCGCAGCTTGCGCTTCTTGAACTTGCGGGCGTAGGCGCGGTTGCGCTCCTGCTTTTCTTTCTTGAGGTTGCGGCGTTTGGCCATCGAGGCGGCTGAGTCTTTGGGATACACACCACATTACTGAATGGTGTTCAGGCCTGGGCTGTCTCCCGGGGCCGTTCGGCCTCCAGCAGCAGGCCATCCTCCATGCGCACCAGCCGATCGGCGATATCGAGGATGCGTGGGTCGTGGGTCACCATCAGCACAGCGCAACCCTGCTCGCGAGCGAGCCGCTGCAGAAGCTCCACCACTTCACGCCCGGTCTTCGAATCAAGCGCGGCGGTGGGTTCATCCGCCAGCAACAGGCGGGGGCGCGCCGCCAGGGCACGGGCAATCGCCACGCGCTGCTTCTGCCCACCGGAAAGATCGTGGGGAAGTTTGTGCAACTCATCGCCTAAGCCCACGGCCCGAAGCCATTCACGGGCTTGATCCCGACGGGCGCGGTAGCTCAAGTCCGGCAGGAGATCCGAGCCCATCTGCACGTTCTGCTCGGCGGTGAGACAGCGCAACAGGTTGTGTCCCTGAAAAATCATCCCGATCGATCGCCGCAGCACCTGCCGTTCCCGCCGACCAGCGCCGTGGAGTTGCTGGCCGAGCACCCGGACCGAACCCTCCTGCACCTGCCGCAGCGCACCCACCAAGGTCAGCAGCGTGGTTTTGCCACAACCGGAAGGGCCGGTTAGGAGCACCACCTCGCCAGCTGCCACCTGCAGATTCACCCCCTGCAGCACCTGGCGACGCATCGAACCGGTGCCGTACCAATGGCAAAGGCTCTGGAGCTCAATCGCAGCTGAACCAGCCATAGCGCTCAGAAGATCTCGGCGGGATCAGCGTCCGCCAGCCGTCGCATGGCCAAAGCCGCCGAAGCCATGCACATCACCAGGATCATGGTGAAGACCGTCACGGCCCGGGTGGTGTCCATGAACACCGGCAGCTGCGTGGCACTGCGCACCAAGAGGTACAGGCCCTGACCAGCGGCATAGGCCGGCAGATAGCCGAACGCTGCCAGCAGCAAGCCCTCTCGGGCCACCACGCCAAGCAAGCTCGCCAGCGTGTACCCCATGGCCATCAAGGTGGCGTATTCCGGCAGGTGATCACTCACATCGGAATACAGCACCTGGTAGACAATCACGCAGCCCACCACAAAGCCCATGGCGGCACCAAGGGTGAAGATGAAACCGATCGACGTACTGGTGCGCCAGTAGTTCTGCTCGAAATCGATGAACCCCTGCTTCGTCAAGACGGTGACGTCGCTGGGCAGTTGAGCCTGAAGCTTTTGGGCGACAGCCGCAGGATCACTGCCGGGCTTAAGGCGAATTAGGCCGACTTCGATGCTGCCCGGTGGCGTGTTGGGCAACAACTCCAGAAAGGTTTCACTGCTGGTAAGGAGATTGCCATCGGCGCCGAAGGAGGTGCCCAAACCCACGAGACCCGCCACGCGCACCCGTTTGCCTGCGATCTCGCTCTCCACCGTGCGACCGGCCTTGAACCACTGAGCCACTGGCCCGAACTCAGGTCTGGATTGCTCGTCAAAGAGCACCCGCCCCTTTTGGGTGAGCAGCCGAGCCTTTGGGGACAGGCTCGGATCGGTGAAGAGCGGATCAATCGGTTCGAATCCAAGCGTGAGGATTGAACGGGTGCCGCGCGTTTCGGGATTGCGCCAGAGCAACAGGTTCCAGTGCACCGGCGTGATCCCTTCCACCTCTGGGGCCGC
>JBIIDQ010000086.1:0-6791 GCA_044238295.1 Vulcanococcus sp. | reverse complement strand
ACTACGCCGCCCATGCCCGACGCCAACTGAAGTGCCCGTTGTGGTGGCTCCGGCGAAGACGGCGGCGTGAGGGGTAGGCCAAGTGCGGGATCGATCTCCGCTGGCCAGGGGGGCAGCTCACCGCGCCGCAATCCCTCCACGATCAAGGCCGCTTCAATCACGCCGGCAGCACCGAGGCCATGGCCCAGGCTGCGCTTGAGGGCGCTGATCCATGGCAATGCGGGGAACGCTTGGGTCACGAAGTTGACTTCTTCGCAATCAAACCGGGGCGTACCGGTGGCGTGGAGGCAAAGCCAGTCGATCGGCTCATGGGCGTCAACGTCTCCTTCAAGGAGCCGTGCCAGCAAGGCATGGCTCAGCGCCTGCCCTGGCAACGGTGCAACGAGATGGTGCGCCTCACAGCCCGACACACTGCCGCGTAGTTCCGCCAACACGGTCGCCCCCCGTTGCTGAACTTGTTCGCTCCGCTCGAGCACCAGGCAGGCGGCTGCTTCCCTTGGAACCATTCCACTGCGCTGCGCGCTGAGTGGTTGCGAGCCTCCTGCACTGGCCAGGGCACCGGAGCGACGATTGGCCTCCACCAGCTGTGGAGGTAACGCTGGCTCCGCTCCCACCACCAGGACCAAGTCCAGAAAGCCTGCGATCAAGAGCCTTGAGCCAAGAGCGATGGCCTGGGCACCGCTGCTACTGGCCGCGTTGAGATTGAACTGATCGCCCTGCAGGCCGAAGCGCACAGCCACAGCCGCTCCGAGGGCATTCCCGCGCCACCGGCTCAGGCTCGTTGGGCGCGCACGAAAACCAGGCTGATTGGATTCGAGCAGCAAGCTGCTCAGATCACCGAGAGCGCTGGCAGCCACCACCCCTGCCTTCAGGCGCCAGGGTGCATCAAGCCCGTCCTTTTGTTCTCCTCTAAGTGGTTGGCGCTCGGCCGGAAGCCTGGCGTCCGTCCAGGCCAGTTCGGCCGCTGCCAGGCCGAGCTGCTGCTGTCGGCTGAGGATGGCTGCCTCTGCCTGGCTCAGACCAGCCAGCTGGCAGAGCTGTTCGGCGCTCAGCGTGGTGGCTGGCAACAGCTCGTCTCGACACACTGAGCACCAGAGTTGCTCGCGCTCATGTAGTCCGGCCGTGACCGTGGATGCAGCCGTAACGACAACGCTCACGGCCCAGTCCTGCGTCGATGGTTGGCCTGCTGTTGCAGTGAGGCACTGATCAGGGCGCCCGCCAGGATCTTGCTCCCAGCGCCGATGGCAAAGAGCTGCCAGCTCCAGAGATCAGCCAAGTGCAGAAACACAGCGGTGTCCACCGGTGAACTAGCCAGCACTGATCGCCATACCCGCTCCGCGAAGGGGCGATGGGTGGTGGTGTACACAATCCAATCAACTGATTCGCTGATCAGGAAGGCGCTCACGCTGGCGATCGCCACCGCTGGGTTCCCGAGCCAATAGGAGAGCGCAGCTCCAGCCAGCATCCAGAGCAACACGCGATGGCCCCAGTTGCGCTGGGCTCCATCGCGCAGGGCAAGAACACCGCCCACCAGTAGCGACCACAGCCAATCCAGTTCGGGGTGGTGGCTGAAGCCCACATTCACGGCCACAACACCGATGACATACGCAATGGCGGCAGACCATGGGGTGTGGGGCATTTCAGAGCTATTGGTGTAAGCAGCACATAGGCTCAGCGGCATACGCGAGCCTTTGTTCTGGCGATTGCTCCAGACAGCATGGGCCAAGCGTGCGGTTGCTCAGCATGGATTTGAATCCTCGGTGCCGGATCAGATGGCGCGCGTTGCGCAGGCTGCCTCTACCCATCGTTGTGGCCTGCCTCTTAATGCTTCTACTGCTCTGGATCCCGCTCTCCAGTGTGGTGAGGATGAGCCATGACACTCCTGCCATGCTGCGCCAGCGCCCTTGGGCGGTGCAGGTTTCACAAGCTCCTTTGATTCAGCCGCTCGACCCTGAAACGCCCGAGTGGTCTAATGGCTTCTCATTCTCAATGGGCATTCATGTTGAGAATGTCTATGAGCTTTCACTCAGAGATAAAACCTTTTCTGCCGATGGCCGTATCTGGCTGCAATGGGATGAGGCGCTACAGGCTTTGATGCGGCAACAACAGATTGAACCAGGTTCACTGATTGATTTTGTCAATCAAGTTGAAGACTGGAATGGCACTTTTATTGCTGATACAGCGTCACCGATTTTTCGTAATGGAGCCTGGCATCAGGCCTTTCGCTTTTCGCAGCGATTCTATCTTCATAGGCTTGATTTGCGTCGCTATCCATTTAATGACCTTGATCTGCCGGTTACGGTGCAGGTGAACCCCGCCTTCTCTCGTTTGGAGGATCGGTCGTTGTTAATTCGCCCGATCAAGGATCAGCATGGAATTATTGGCGAATATGCCAATCTTGATGGGTACCAGTTGCATTCGGCTGAGCTTTTGCCTCAGCTTCGCATATACCGCACCGACTATGGCCTGATGCAGGCGCTGCGCGTGAGTCAGGTGGAGGCTCGACTCGTTTTTCGTCATGGATTCTGGCCTGCTTTTGTTTCCGATGTCTTGCCGCTGGCAATTATTCTGCTTGTTGTTCTAATTTCCCCCTACTTAGAAGGATCTCTTGGGGATGTGCGCATCGCGATCCCTTCTACTGCTTTGCTCACGCTTGTTTTTCTTCAACAAGGATATCGGGCAGAGCTGCCACCATCACCCTATCTTACCTATTTGGATCGACTCTATGCGGTGAGTTATCTCATCTGCCTGTCGTTGTTTGTTCTGTTTGCCTGGTCTTCTAATCTCTATGAGCGCACTGCACCGGAGCGAAGAGAGGAGCTTGTGCGTAGGTTAGACGTATATGACCGCAATTTTCAGGTTGCAGCGTTGGTCTTGTTGGCAGTGGTGAGTCTTGAAGCCTGGCTTTACTAGTGAGATCATGAATCTGCGCAATGGTCTCGGGCTGAATGTGCTAAGTGCTACATCTCTTTGAATCAAGCACTAGTCACTGATTCATTCTAAGCGTTTTGATGTCTTTCAATTGATGATTTGCCTGGGCTTGAAATTTTTAGCCGGGCATAGAACCTGTGTTATGCGGCTCTTTGGGCGGCGCTAGATTGCAGGCTAAGGTCGTTAAAAGTGCTTCACTGAGCGCTTTCAAGGCTTCTTCCGAGCCACCACTCTTCTAAAAGTAGGATGAGTGGAACGAGGAGAACATATTCGTTGTTAAATTGATCAGATACCAGCACAAGTAGTCCTAGCGATAGCAGCGCAATAAAACTCGCTAGGCGTGCTCTATTGAGTGTATGAAGAGAGCGATTCCCGCTCTCTCTTGTGAAAGGATGCTGGCAGATGGATCGACCGTAGGCCACGCAGATTCCGTCAATACAGGCCAGTAGAAAGATAAAGGAAGTGTTGACGATCTGGGCTGGTGTCCAGTTGTTCAGGTCCCCCTTGCCGGCGCCGTGAATTGCAACAAGTTGAGCAAACTTTGGCATCATCACCATCAGCAAGAGGCTAATAGTTGTCAATAAAAGCTGGCTGGGCAAGAGTGTGCGGGTGATGACGATTAATCGCCGAATCTTGTACCAGTAGAGGATAACAGTTAGCCCTGTTAGTAAATAGATGCCAACTGTTCCAGCTATTTTCTCGAAGTCCATTCCGCTCATCAGCCGATCGGGCACCGTATATGCCAGAAGCGTTAGTGCAACTGCGAATAGGGAGTCAAATAAGGGTAAGACAGTGGCTGCTGGTATGCGATGGATGTTTCCGGAGAAGCGTGAATTCTGCATGGAGCGGGTGTTTAAGGATGTGTCTTCTTGCACGTGATTATGCAGAAAGTTGGAGCCGGGGGCGACGGCGACAAGTGGCATCTCCTTGCTGCTGAGCCGGGAGAATAAAATCGCGGCCAGCGTTGATTGTGCGATCGGCCCACTGATCAGGTCCGGCGAGGCGATGGTGTAGGTGAATATTAAGTCGGGGGCGAATCCGTTGAACCCGTTGGCAAGAAAAGTCTTAATGGCAAAGGCAAATGGCCGGAGGATGATCATTGGTGCATCGCTCACGATGTGGCGCTTATCCAGGTTCATAATCAAGCCGAATAATAGCCACTAAGGCTTGCGGATCACTGCCGCCAGTGGTTGCTGCCATGGCTCATGTCATGGCGTGTGCTGATGTTTTGGTGAATACTACGGCGGTGAAAGCCGAATACTACTAAGAGGGCATGTCTGAAATTGCCCACCGTTCACTAACTCCTCAATGCAACCAAACTGCGTTGCAGAGGCTAGGCGTTGTGGGAACAGCGCCCCGTCAAGGTGGCGCATTTGTGCTGAATCACTCGTGCTTTAAAGCCATCCACATGGCGATTGATCAATTGGCTGTTCTGGTTGACGGCCAACACATGAATTCGCTGCCAACGTGTTACTTTCCCTCGCAGACTAGGCAGGCTGAGGCATCCCTCCCAGCCTGCTTGAGTGTCTGGCCCGACTGGTTGGAGCACAGGATTGATTAGTGCTGTTTCCTTGGTGATTGGAGCTTCGGGATAGTGTGGATTTGGTGCCCCTGTGCCATAGATCACCACTCGCCAGGGGCTCCCGATTTGCGGCGCCGCCAGGCCAGCCCGATGCCTGGCATGCATGGTTCCCTGAGATCAATGATGAGCGACTGGATCTCCTCTGCAGTGGCATCCTCCACAGGTTGTGCCACATGAGCCAGTAGCGGGTTGCCCATGCGCAACACCTCTTTCACGCTCATCGTGGTGTGGCTCTCTTCACCACACTCTGATCGTTTCCGCCCAACCATGCATCCATGGATCCTTCTGTTGGCGGCAGGCGTCGTCTGCGGTTTCCTCAACGCGGCCGCTTCGAGCGGTTCTGCGCTCACGTTGCCTTTGTTGTTGATGCTGGGCCTGCCCCCGGCAGTGGCCAATGGCACTAACCGTCTGCCTGTTCTGGTTGGCATGGCCAGTGCTCTCTGGAATTTTCAGCGATCTCGCGTGATTCCCTGGAGTTTTGCCCTGCGCTTGCTTCCTGTGTTTCTGCTTTCAGCTTTGGCAGGGGCAGGACTGGCCACGATCCTGCCGATGGATCAGATCCGCGGACTGGTTCACGTGGCCCTGGTCCTCGCCTTTTTTCTTGTGCTGCTCAAGCCACAGCGCTGGCTTTCCGCGAATGCTGTGTTTATGGGAGACCAGCCTCCATCAATCGTTCTGCAATGTCTGATGGCAGTGGTTGGCCTGTGGGCTGGTCTGATTGTTCTTGATGTAGCCACTTATCTTCTTGTGAGTCTTGTTCTGGTTGGAGGCCTCGGCTTGCAGCAGGCCAGTGCGGTCAAAGTGGTTTTAATCGGAGCCTCGACGGTGATCTCGCTTGCCGTTTTTATTCATGGAGGAGAGGTTGATTGGCCATCCGCTTTGCCGTTGATGGTGGGTAGTGCTTTTGGAGGTTGGCTTGGAGCTGCATTGGCTTTGGGCCCTCAGGCCAGGTCGTGGATTTATCGATTGTTGTTGCTCGCTCTCTCCTTTGAGTTGGCTTTAATGATTTGGGGTTTTCTCCATCCATCTACCAAGATGATCATGATGTAACGGTCCGATCTTTTTTCTTCTCTTCGGCAAGAGGATGTTCCTCTTGCTCGCGAGCTGGCATCTCTTTTGGGTATATCCCCTCGAGCCGCTTACGGCACAGCGAAAATGTTGGCTCGCTGTTGTGTTTCGGCAACTTCTGTCTTCTTGATTGGTCTTTCCCTTTGCGGTCGGCTGCAGTCCTGTTTCGCTGCTACCTGGCTGAGCTGTCGGTGAGGATGGATGGACCGGTTTTGTGTTGGTGCAGCAGAGCGGTTCCTCCCGTGATCCCTATCAGGTGCTGGGGGTGGCTGTCACCGCCAGCGCCGCGGAGCTGAAGGCGGCTTACAGGGCCCTGGTGAAGCAGCACCACCCCGATGCCGGTGGCGATGCGCATCGGATCCTGGAGCTCAACGCGGCCTGGGAGGTGCTGGGCGATGCTCACCGCCGCGCGGAACACGATCGACTTCACCATGCCGGCCATGGGGATGCGACACGCTTCACCACGGCGCGTTCCGCCGCTGCTGGCCGCGCCGCTCGCACCGCAACGGCCGCAGCGGCTCGTGGTGATGCCCAACTGCTCGCCTGGTTGCAACAGGTGTACGCCCCGATTGATCGGCTGTTGGCTCAGGTGATCAACCCATTTCCTGCCCAGTTGCGCGCCCTCTCCGCTGATCCCTACGACGATCAGCTGATGGAGACCTTCTGCGCCTTTCTGGAGCAGAGCCAAGCCCGCATGGAGAAGGTGGACGCCCTGTATCGCTCCCTCGCCGCACCAACCGCAGCCCACGGCTTCAGCCTCAGCCTCTACCACTGCCTGTCTCAAGTGCAGGACGCCCTTACGGAGTTGGATCGCTACACCATGGGTTACGTCGACAGCTACCTTCGCGACGGCCGCGAGATGCTGCGTGAGGCCAAGCAGCGCCGTAGCCGTTTGCACGAAGAGCGTCGCCGGCTCGAGATCTAATAGGCCTGCAGCTGGTCTGCCCGCAGCCACACATCGGGCACCGGACGGCGGAAACGCAGCTGGGCGTAGTCGCCCTTCAGCAGCAAAACCTCGGCGGGACCTTCAAATAAATAGTCGGGTGCTGCGCCATCGCTGGCCTGGGCTTCAAGACTGGCGCTATAGGCCTGGCGGTTCACCTTCACCAGGCTCCCCTTCTTGATTGGGCTTTTGGGGGCGGCTTCGGGTGCTGCCGCGGGCGTTTCAGCCATGGCGCTGCTGGCGTGCTGCCAGGCAGGCTAGAGCCCA
>JBIIDQ010000085.1:0-6878 GCA_044238295.1 Vulcanococcus sp. | reverse complement strand
TCGCCAGCCGCGGCGTGCTGGGTCAACAGGTGTTCATCGAGTTGCACATGGTGGTGGATGCCAACGACCTGCCCACGGCACACCGGATTACAGAGCTCGTGGAAGAGCATCTCGAGGCCCGGTTTGGGGCCGTGCGCTGCACGATCCATTTGGAGCCCCGGGAGTACGCCATCGCCGACATCACCTTCCGCGGCACCCATGGCTGAGCTGTTGGACACCCTGACGCCGCGGTTGCAACGCCAGGCAGACAGGCTGCTGGACCACCAGCAGCTGCAAACCCGTTGGCACAACGATCTGCCGGTTCTGTTGCTTGACCGTTGCTGGTTACAGCTTCAAACGGTGCCGGTGTCGGAACTCGCCCAGGTGTTGCCCCCTGACAGCAGCGCCGATGCTCCCGAGCTCGTTCGCTTTCGGGAGTTACGACAGCAGGGCATCCATCACCTGGAGGCACAAGAGCTGTGCTGGCAGGAATTTGGGCGCGAGAGCTGCAGTGAGGCACTGCGGCGATTCTGGACAGCCCAAGAGCGCGGCAACCATGGCTGGACTCTGAGCGCTTACCTGCACCTCCTGGAGCGCTATCGCCACCTGTTGCTCAGCGAAGGCCCCTCACCGATCCCGCTGCTGGTGCTGGCCCGCAGAGGCAGTGCCGAGCAGCATCGGCTGCACTGGTGCTGGCCCTCAGCTTCATCCGTAGGGCACACTTGCGCCTGACGATGCAGGTGTGCGGCCATGGCCGACGGCGATTTTCAACCCAACTCCAACGAGCGTTCGCGCGGTCAGCGCGGTCCCCGCGAGGGCGGCAACCGTGAAGCTGGTGGCTTCCGCATCCGTCTGAGCGACAACGAGATGCGCGCTGCCCGCGCCGTGCAGGAGGCCTTTGGTCTGCGTTCCACCGTGGCAGCCCTGGGGCTGTCGATCCGCACCGTCGCCCAGCTGCTCGAAGAGGGCAAGCTCGATGAAGCGGTGGCCCAGCAGCGGGCGAGCGGCGGTGGCCGCCCCGGCGGGGAGCGCCCCGGTGGTGAGCGGCGCGGTCCTCGGCCCGAGCGCGGTGAGCGCCCCTCCAACCGCCCCAACCCCTTTGCCCGCCCTGCGCGCCCCGCGGCTGCACCGGCTCCCGTGGCTGAAGAAGCGGACACCGCAGCGATCACTGACGACGCTCCCGCAGCTCTCGAGGAAACGGCAACCGAGACGACCGAATCCAGCGAAGCCTGAGGTCGCCCTGCTGGAGGTTTGCAGGATCGGCCTGCAGGCAGAATCCGGCGAATCTCCAGCGATCACACATGCCACGGGCTCGGGTTCTCTCAGGGGTTCAGCCCACGGGTTCGCTGCACTTGGGGAACTGGTTGGGAGCGATCCGCAATTGGGTCGACCTGCAGGACAGCCACGACACCTTTTTCTGTGTGGTGGATCTCCATGCCATCACCGTTCCCCACGACCCAGAAAAACTGGCGGCCGACACCCGCAGCACGGCGGCTCTTTACCTGGCTTGCGGCATTGATCCAGCCAAAGCCACGGTGTTCGTGCAGAGCCACGTGCCGGCCCACAGCGAGCTTTGCTGGCTGCTGAACTGCGTCACACCGCTGAACTGGCTGGAGCGCATGATCCAGTTCAAAGAAAAGGCCATCAAGCAGGGCGATCAGGTGTCGGTTGGCCTGCTCGATTACCCGGTGCTCATGGCCGCTGACATCCTTCTGTATGACGCGGATCTGGTGCCCGTCGGGGAGGACCAGAAACAGCACCTAGAGCTGGCGCGCGACATCGCTCAGCAGCGGATCAATGCCCGCTTTGCTCCCAAAGACGCGGAGGGAGAGCCGATCCCCGTGCTGAAGGTGCCTGAACCGCTGATCCTGAAGGAGGGAGCCCGGGTTATGAGCCTCACGGACGGGCGCAGCAAGATGAGCAAAAGCGATCCCAACGAAGGCTCCCGCATCAACCTGCTCGATCCGCCGGAGCTCATTACGAAGAAGGTCAAGCGAGCCAAGACCGATCCGGTCATGGGACTTGAGTTCGACAACCCCGAGCGCCCGGAAACCGACAACCTGCTCGGTCTTTACGCCCTTCTTAGTGGCAAGGGGCGCGACGCCGCAGCCAGCGAATGCACTCAGATGGGCTGGGGCACCTTTAAACCCCTGCTGGCGGAGACGCTGGTGGAGTCTCTGCGCCCAATCCAAGAGCGTTACGCCAGCCTTAGCGCTGACCCGACTGAGCTAGACCGCGTGCTCCTCCAGGGACGCGAGCGCGCCAATGCGGTGGCCGAAGCCACCCTGGAGCGGACCCGCCAGGCGCTGGGGTTTCTGCCACGGAGCTGAAACGCCACCGGCAGGTGATCAATTCCAAAAGAAAGATAAAGGTGCCTGATCAATGCCATGGCCGGACCGGCAAGCGGCACAGGTCACTTGCGGCTGTCGCAGCCGGGTCTCAGGCCATCTCGGTCTTGCACAGCACATTTGGGTCTCATTTGTCCAGGGCGGTAGGACCGTAGCCCTGAGCAACGGCTGCCGCCGATCAGGCTCAGCAGACCTTGAGCTTTGCGTTTGCGTTTGCGTCGCCGCCTCCCCTCCGACTCCCGCCCAACCGCAGCCTCCAATGCAGCCACGGCGCTGGGCCTCCTGCTTGTTGGCACAGGCCCACTGGTCAACCCATCCCTCGGACAGCAGCAGGCAGGAGTCGATGCGAGCGCAGAAAGCACCTACGCCATCACGCCGAAGCGGCGCGCCTTGCTGAACACCATTCGGTTCGCTGAAGGCACGTGGAAGCAGGGCGAAGCCGGCTATCGCACCCTGTACGGCGGTGGGCGCTTCAACAGCCTGGCCCGCCATCCGGAACAGGTGGTGGTGAAGCGCTACACCAGCGCTGCGGCTGGGGCCTACCAGTTCCTACCTGGCACATGGAGGGAGGCCTCGAACAAGTTGCAGCTGGAAAGCTTCGAGCCTCGCAACCAGGATCAGGCCGCTCTGTATCTGATTGACCGCCGGGGCATGCTCCAGCACATCGATCGCAAGGGGCTCACCCGCGAAGCCATGGCTGTGCTGGCCAAGGAGTGGGCATCGTTCCCAAACCAGGCTGGTCACAGCGCCTATGGCCAACCCGTGAAGAAGGCAAGGGAGCTCGAGAGCTTCTACCGCGGCAACCTTGAGCGCCTTGCGACTCAGGGTTGAGGCTCGGAACGGACCTCCGGTGGCAGAGCCACACCGGCAATGCGCAACATCGAGGAGAGATTCCAAACACGCATCATGAGGCGGTGCCATGGAGCCATGGCATCCATATCAACAGCCATGGGCGTGGTGCAGGCCGCCCGCAGGGCCCGGGTTGCAGCGATCGCCTGCAGGGCTTCTTCCAGCTTGCGGCGCAGAGCAAGCTGCTCAGAGGCCGGCAATAGTTTTTCAGGAGTGAGTTCCAGCAGCACTAACCCGCGCTCGAACCAGAAGCAGAAGTCATCGAACAGCGACTGCAGAAGCTGATCGAGTAACTGGGCCGGCTCCGAATCGGATTCGGGGGGTAGAGCTGACGGTGGTTGCGGAGGCAGAGCGCGTTGTGCCGGGGGTCCAGCAGCGTAGGAATCAGCCCAAATCCCCTGCGTAGGATCTGGGTTGCTACCCCACCGCCGTGACTGCGACCCGCCCTGCCGCCTCGAACTCCTCCGGCAGCGTCGCAACCACCACGGCCACCGGCACGGCACAGGAGAGCGCGCCTCTGCACCTTCCCAAGACCAGCGAGAGCGATCAACTCCTGCGCATCCGCCACTCGATGAGCCATGTGATGGCCATGGCGGTGCAGAAGCTGTTTCCCAAGGCCCAAGTGACGATCGGACCCTGGACCGAAAACGGCTTCTACTACGACTTCGATAGCCCCGATCCCTTCACAGAGGCCGATCTCAAGGCCATCAAGAAGGAGATGATCAAGATCATCAATAAGAAGCTGCCACTCGAACGCATCGAAGTCAGCCGGGACGAGGCGGAAGCCAAGATCAAGACTCAGAACGAGCCCTACAAGCTGGAGATCCTGGCGGGCATTCAGGAACCGATCAGCCTCTACACCCTGGGTGAGGAGTGGTGGGATCTCTGCGCAGGCCCCCATGTTGGCAGCACTGCTGAACTCAACCCCAAAGCGTTCGAGCTGGAAAGCGTGGCCGGCGCCTACTGGCGCGGCGACGAGAACAACGCCCAGCTGCAGCGGATCTACGGAACCGCCTGGGAAACCCCTGAGCAGCTAGCCGAATACAAGCGCCGCCAAGAAGAAGCCAAGCGCCGTGACCATCGCCGCATCGGTACCGATCTCGATCTGTTTTCGATTGAGGATGAGGCCGGTGCAGGCCTGGTGTTCTGGCACCCGCGTGGTGCCCGCATGCGCCTGCTGATCGAAAACCTCTGGCGCGATCTGCACTTCGAAGCGGGCTACGAGCTGCTCTACACGCCCCACGTGGCCGACATCAGCCTCTGGAAAACCTCCGGCCACCTCGACTTCTACGCCGAGAGCATGTTTGGACCGATGCAGGTGGATGAGCGGGAATACCAGCTCAAACCGATGAACTGCCCCTTCCACGTGCTCACCTACGCCAGCACGCTGCGCAGCTACCGCGAGCTGCCGATCCGCTGGGCGGAGCTGGGAACTGTGTATCGCTATGAGCGCCCTGGCGTTATGCATGGCCTGATGCGCGTGCGCGGCTTCACCCAGGACGACGCCCACGTCTTCTGCCTACCGGAGCAAATCAGCGACGAGATTTTGGCGATCCTTGATCTCACCGAGCGGATCCTCTCCACCTTTGATTTCCGCAACTACGAGATCAATCTCTCCACCCGGCCGGAGAAATCCATCGGCGAAGACGCTGTGTGGGACCTGGCCACCAAGGGCCTGATCGAAGCACTGGAGCGCAAAGGCTGGGCCTACAAGATCGATGAGGGCGGCGGCGCCTTCTACGGCCCCAAGATCGATCTGAAGATCGAGGACGCCATCGGGCGGATGTGGCAGTGCTCCACCATCCAGCTCGACTTCAACCTTCCGGAACGGTTTGATCTCGAATATGTGGCCGCCGATGGCTCCAGGCAGCGGCCGATCATGATCCACCGCGCCATCTTTGGCTCGCTGGAGCGGTTCTTCGGGATCATGACCGAGAACTACGCCGGCGATTACCCCTTCTGGTTGGCCCCCGAGCAGGTCCGGCTGCTGCCGGTCACCGACGAAGTTCGCCCCTATGCCGAGCAGGTGTTGAGACAGCTCAAGGCCGCTGGCATCAGGGCCAGCATCGATCACTCTGGCGATCGCCTCGGCAAGCTGATCCGCAATGGCGAGCAGATGAAGATTCCCGTGCTCGGGGTGATCGGCGCCAAGGAAGCCGAAACCCAACAAATCAGCCTGCGCAGTCGCCGCGAGGGAGATTTGGGGAGCGTGGCACTCAGCAATCTCGTGGCGGCAGCCGCCCAGGCGAATCAGGATCGGAGTGCAGGTCTGCCTCTGGGCTAATGACCACCCTTCTTGCCGGCGACATCGGCGGCACCAAAACCCTTCTGGCGATCTACGCGCTCGAAGGGGATCGGCTCAGCCAACAACGCGCCGAGCGGTTCGTGTCGGCGGACTGGGCCGATTTCGGCGCGCTTGTGAACCACTTCCTGGCCGCTGAGCCCAGCAGCACCAGGCCCAGCCACGCCTGCTTTGCCGTGGCTGGGCCGGTGCGTCAGGGCCGGGTGAAGCTCACCAACCTCCCCTGGCAACTGGAGCAATCGGCCCTGGCCTCGCAATGCGGGCTCCAGCAGGTGGATCTGGTGAACGATTTCGCGGTGCTGATCTACGGCCTGCCGCACGTGCAGCCCGAGCAGCACGCGTTGCTGCGGCCAGCAGTGAGCGGGAGCGATCCCCAGGCCCCGGTGGCCATCCTGGGGGCGGGCACAGGACTGGGCGTGGCGATCGGGGTGCCCACAACAGCAGGCCTCAAGGCGATGGCCAGTGAGGCCTCCCACGCCGAATTTGCACCGCGCAGCGAGGCTGAATGGCAGCTGAAGTGTTGGCTCAAAGAGGATCTTCAGCTGGAGCGCGTGTCGATCGAGCGGGTGGTAAGCGGCACTGGGCTTGGGGAAGTGATGCGGTGGCTACTGGCCACGGATCCCCGTGGCACTGGCCATCCCCTAGCCGATGTGGACAACAGCGATCGCCCGGCCGCCACTGCCAATGCCGCGGCGGCTGGCGAGCCCCTGGCCCGTTGCGCCATGGATCTCTGGCTGGGGGCCTATGGCAGCACCGCCGGGGATCTGGCCCTGCAGACCCTGTGTAGCGGTGGGCTTTGGGTGGGGGGCGGCACAGCTGAGAAGTTGCTTGAGGAACTGCGCTCGCCTGCCTTTCTGGATCCGCTGCAGCACAAGGGTCGCCTCAGCTTGGTGCTGGAGCAGGTGCCCGTCTACGCCCTCACCGACCCAGAAGCCGGCCTCTTCAGCGCCGCTTGCCGCGCCCGGATGCTGATGGGCTGAGTGGGACACTGGCCCCAGCAGAACCGACCGTATGGTCCGCCCCCGCATCGGCCAGGGGGTTGTGGTGGATGTTCCCGCCACGACAGCCAACCTCGGCCCAGGCTTTGATTGCCTTGGAGCCGCCCTAGATCTCAACAACCGCTTCGAGATGCGTTGCATCGAAGGGGATGGCGAGCGCTTCGAGCTGGTGATCGAAGGCAGTGAGGGCGCACACCTACGGGGCGGTCCCGACAACCTGGTGTATCGCGCTGCCCAGCGGGTGTGGAAAGAAGCAGGGGAGCAGCCCATCGCCATTGAGGCGCGCGTGCGCTTGGCGGTACCACCGGCGAGGGGCCTTGGCAGCAGCGCCACCGCGATTGTGGCGGGCCTGATGGGTGCGAACGCGTTAATTGGCGAACCTCTCAGCCGTGAAAAATTGCT
>JBIIDQ010000084.1:0-6944 GCA_044238295.1 Vulcanococcus sp. | reverse complement strand
GGAGCCCAACACCGCCCTGCCGATGGTGGGCGAGCTCAAGATCGACGGCAACGCCCTAGCCCTTAGTTACGACCATGGCGTGCTGGTGCGTGCCGCCACCCGCGGCGATGGAGAACAGGGCGAAGAGATCACGGCCAATGTGCGCACGATCAGCTCAGTGCCACTGCGCTTGCAACTGGAGCATCCGCCGGCGTGGGTGGAGGTGCGCGGTGAAGCCCTGATCCCCGACAACACCTTTGCCGCGATCAACGCCGAGCGTGAAGCCCGGGGCGATGCCCTGTTTGCCAACCCCCGCAACGCCTGCGCCGGCACCCTGCGCCAGCTCGACCCGAAGGTGGTGGCGGCACGGCGGCTGGATTTCTTCGCTTACACATTGCACCTGCCCGACGACTGGGAGCCCGAAGCCGGCGACCCCGCCCGGCCCGGCAGCCAGTGGGACTCGCTGCAGTGGCTGCAACGGGCGGGATTCAAGGTGAACCCCAATGCGGAACTGCTGCCGGATCTGGCAGCGGTGGAAACCTTCTTCGACCAGTGGGAGTCGGGCCGCCGCCAGCTGCCCTATGCCACTGATGGCGTGGTGGTGAAGCTCAACGACCTGCGGCTGCAGGATGCCGCCGGCTTCACCCAGAAGGCACCGCGCTGGGCGATCGCGCTCAAATACCCCGCCGAAGAGGCGCCCAGCAAGTTGCTGCGCCTGGCCTGCCAGGTGGGCCGCACGGGGGTGGTGACCCCCGTGGCCGAATTCGAACCAGTGCCGCTAGCCGGCACCAGCGTGAGCCGCGCCACCCTGCACAACGCCGATCGCCTGGCGGAGCTGGATCTGCACGCCGGCGACACGATCGTGGTGCGCAAAGCCGGCGAGATCATCCCCGAGGTGGTGCGGGTGCTTTCAGACCTGCGGCCGGCTGGCGCCCGGCGGCTGGAACTGCCCCACACCTGCCCGGAATGCGGCTCGGAGCTGGTGCGTGAAGAAGGCGAGGCAGCAACCCGCTGCGTGAACAGCAGCTGCCCGGCGATCCTGCGCGGCGCCCTACGTCATTGGGTGAGCAAGGGGGCGCTGGATGTCGATGGTGTGGGCGCCAAATTGATCGAGCAGCTGGTGGATCGTGGATTGGTGCGTTCGATCGCTGATCTCTACCGGCTCGATGGCGCCCTGCTGGCCAGCCTGGAGCGGATGGGCCAGAAAAGCGCCGACAACCTGGTGGCTGGGCTGGAGGCCTCCAAACAGCAGGCCTGGCATCGGCAGCTCTACGGCCTCGGCATCCACCACGTGGGTGAGGTGAATGCCAAAGCCCTGGCCGCCGCGTTTCCGAGCGCCGCAGAGCTCGCCACCGCCGCCACAGAGACCCCCGAGTTGATCACCGCTGTCTATGGCATCGGCGCAGAGATCGCCCAGAGCCTTCAGCAATGGTTTGCCACCCCCGCCAATGAAGCCCTGCTCAGCGAGCTGGAGCAGCTGGGGTTTTCCCTAGCGAGCAGCGATGAGGAGCTGGCCAATGCCGCCGCGCGCAACAACGGCACAGGCACACATCTCAACGGTCAGACCTTCGTGCTCACAGGCACGCTGCCCTCGATGAGCCGAAGTCAGGCCCAGGCCCTGATCGAAGCTGCAGGGGGCAAGGTGAGTGGCTCAGTGAGCAAAAAAACCAGCTACGTGGTTGCCGGTGCTGAAGCGGGCAGCAAGCTCAGCAAGGCTGAAAGCCTGGGCGTCGCTGTACTCGATGAAGCGGGGCTGCAAGCGCTGCTCAACAACGTCTGATTCAACCCCGCTCCGCACCCCTCAGCGGAAGCCCGCCCGGTTGACGGGCCCACCTGCATTCGGACCCACGCCTGGGCCGGCGGCAGGACGCACGCCAACACCAGGAGCGCCGTAGCCCACGCCCGGGGTTGGATTCACCACGGGCCCGCCCGGGGCCGCCACCGGCCGGCCGTACACCCGAACAGGAGCCGCTTCCACCTGAACGCAACCCGGGGGATAGCCAGGGCCTGTGCAGACCACAGCTGCCTGCATCGGGCCGGCGGCGAAGAGACCAAAGCCCGCCAAACCTTGCAGCAACCAACGCCTGTTCATGGTGGCTCTTGCGCAGAGTTCTTACCCTGGCACGCATGCAGCCCAACGCCATCCACCGCTGGATCAAAACCGAATGCGGGCGGGCGAAATACGCCGAGTTATCCGCTCGCCCGGGGGTCATGGCACGGCTGCGCCTGACCTGGTTTGTGTTGATCGCCGCCATCCGCGATTGGCGACTGCCGGCTCAGGAGGGTGGCTCCGACGCCTGAAGCGCCTGCCTGGCAGCCCGGCCCACCAGCCACACCACCGCCACCGTGGCCAACAAACCGGTGATGCGCAGCGCCCAGGTGGCGGCATCGGCCTGGCCACTCAACACCTCACCAAAGCGGGCCACATCACCCGCCAGGGCACCCAGGCCGCAAAAGAGGATCGTGCCCGGCACGATTCCGATCAGCCCCAGTGTGTAATCGCGCAGGCTCACCTCGCTCAGGCCATAGGCCAGGTTGAGCAGAGAAAACGGAAAAGCTGGCGACAGGCGGGTGAGCAGAACGAGCTTCAGGCCCTCACGGCTGACGGCCTGCTCCACCGCCTGCAACTTCGGCAGAACGGCCAACCGGCGCTGCGCCCAGCCTCGCAACCAGTGTCGTCCCAACAGAAAGGCTGCCTCCGCGCCCAGGCACGCCCCCACAAACACAACCAAGCTTCCCCACCAGGTGCCGTAAAGAGCACCCGCAAGCATCGAGGCCCACACCCCCGGCAGCAGCAGCGTCACCCACAGCGCATACAAGGGAATAAAGACCAGCGCTCCTGCAGGTGATTGCAGCGCTGGCAACAGCGCCTGCAGGGTGGAGAGATCAGCCATAACAAGAATCCTGATCGCTCACACCTCCGAGGCGTAACCGCCGTCGACGGGAATCACCGCACCAGTGATGAAGTTGGAGGCCTCGCTAGCCAGAAACACCGCAATCCCCTCGAAATCAGACGGCACGCCCCAGCGGCCCGAGGGGGAGCGGGCCAGCACGCGCTCGTTCAAGCCCGGCAGCTGCTCGCGGGCGGTGCGCGTGAGGGCCGTATCAATCCAGCCCGGGAGGATCGCATTCACCTGAATGCCATCGGCAGCCCAACCCACCGCCAGCGACTTGGTGAGCTGCACCACGCCGCCCTTGCTGGCCCCGTAAGCGGCAGCCACAGCGGAGCCGAACAACGACAACATCGAACCCACATTGATCACCTTGCCTCCGCCCTGAGCTTTCAACGACGGGTAGGCCGCCTTGGCACACAGAAAGGCTCCCGTGAGGTTGGTATCGAGCACCTGATGCCACTGCTCCAGGGTCAACTCCTGAGCAGGCAAGCGCACATTCGTGCCGGCGTTATTCACGAGCACATCCAAACGACCGAAATGCCCCCTGACCTGCTCCATCAAGGCTGAGATCGACGCTTCGCTGGTGACGTTGGTTTCGATGGCGATCGCCTCGGCTCCCAAGGCCTCCAACTCAGCCACGGCCAGGGCCGATTTCGCAGGGTTGCGGGCGGCCACCACGATCGAAGCCCCTGCCCGTGCCAGCCCACGCGCCATACCGAGGCCGATTCCCCCATCCCCGCCGGTGACGATCGCCACCTTGCCCCTGAGATCAAACACGGGAAGGCGGTTGGCACTCCATCACCACACCCTTGGCGCGGCTCCAACTGGCGCGATCACCTTTGACCCAAAACTCCTGCTCAGCATCGCCGTAGCGACCACCATCAGCGGACAGCAGCTGAGGCAGGCGCATCGCGCTTTGTCCTTCCAGCAGCACCAACTCACTGGGTGATTTGTTGAAGAAAAAGACGGTGACATCGACCGCATCAAAGCGACCAAGGCAGCGGTAATCAGCCCGGATACCCAACTCCGCCTGCACGGCAGACGGCAACAACGCCAGCAGAGAACAACAGCACAACCAACGCATTGAGCTCGTTCGCACCCACCGACCCATCATCAGTCCAGGCATTGCACCGCTGACACCTGAGCCTGCTCTGCACACAATCCGGAGAGAAGGCTGCACGCTCATCGATGGCCAACACCACTGACCTACCGCTCAGCAGCACCGGGGCCGACCAAACCGCCACGGCCAGCCCCCTGAGCGCCTGGGATGAACCATGGCAGGTGGAACTGGAACAAGTTGAACAACGCAGCGCCAAATTCCCCACGCTGCAGTCGTTCAGCGCAGGACAAACCAATGCTGGCGAGTGGGTGCTGATCGGCGGGCGCACCAATGGGCTGCACAACTTCACGCCGGATGGGAAAGCGAACTTTCCACCCTCCAAACAAAATGACCGTATCTGGGTTTACGACCCGGTTCGAGAACGCAGCTGGTCAAGGCCGCTGGCCCAATCCGGCTTAGGCGCTGGCAAACAGCTCTCGCTCTCCACCACGAATGCCCAACAGTTTCAGCAGGGCGATGTGCTGTTCCGCGTGGGTGGGTATGTCTTTGATCGGGCCACTGATAGCTTTTCCACCCGCAATCGCCTCTCGGCGATCCAACTGGATGATCTAGTCGCCTGGGTGAAACGAGACAACAAGCGGTTGTCGAAAGGCAGCGTGTTGTCGGTAGCCGGAGAGCCCATCGAAGTGAACGGACAAGCAACGACCCTCTTTGCTGTAACCGGTGGCGAGATGCTCATGGGCAAACGCGAGAATCAAGCGCAGCTCATTTTCGGCCAAGACTTCTCAGGCGGCTACACGCCAGGCAGCAACGGCTTGTATACCGAGCAGGTTCGCAATTTCAACATCCGCTACCAGCCCAATCAAGGCAAGCTCGACTACAAACTCAACAGCCTCTCCACCCCAGTTGAGGAGAAGTTCCGCCGGCGTGATCTCAATGTGGTCAACCAACTTGAGCGCAGCCCCAACGGTGAACTGAACCGCTCTGGCGCAGTGCTTGGTGGTGTGTTCTTCGGGGGCGAGGGCGTGTGGACGGTGCCTGTCGAGGTTGATCTGCTCACCGGTCAGCCCACCATGCCCAACGCCAACGATCCAGCCACCTTCCGACAGGGCATTAACCAATACGCCGCAGCGAATCTTGGGCTGTACTCCCGCGAGGACGACAGTCAGACGACCTTGATCTTCGGTGGGATCTCCGCCATCACGCTCGACCCCAATGGCCAGCCCTATTACGTGAATCGGGATAACAATCCCGACCTCGCTCCGTCGTACCCATTCACATCCCAGATCGCCGCCATTACACGCAACGGCGACAAGAGCTGGACCCAATCCTTAGTGGGAAGCTTCCCTGTCCTTGAAAACGCTGATGGAGAACCGCTCACCTACGGAGCCTCCTCAGCCTTCATTCCCTTGGCGCCTGGTCAAGACAAGCGCGTGCGCTATCTAGCCGACGGCGTGGTGGATCTGGATCGCTTGCAGCGTCTCACCACCTCGGGTGAGTCGGTGCTCGTGGGCTATGTGGTGGGAGGCATTGAGTCTCAGGTGGCTGACAACTTCAATGACCTCAGCACCTACGGCAGCTCGACCTACACCGTGGCCTCCGGTGAGATCTTCAAAGTGATGATCACGCTCAACTAAGCCAAGCTCACACCAAATCCGCCAAACGCCTACGGGCCAACTCAGCCTGAGCCTCGGCTTCGGCCAGGTTGGCCTTGCATTCGGCCACCACCTCGGGCGGTGCTTTGTCCGCGAAGTTGGGGTTGGCGAGGCGGCCAGCGAGGCCCTTGATCTCCTTCTCGGCCTTGGCGATGTCTTTCTCCAAGCGAGCACGCAGGGCCTCGAGATCCACCAATCCTTCGATCGGCAGCAACACCTGCAGCTCACCGCTCACTCCGGCGAGTGCCTTGGCGGCTGGCCTGACCTCCGCTGCCGCGGGATCCAGCACCTCCACGATTTCAGCGCGGGTGAGGGCGGTGATGTCCGCCGTGGCGGCGGAGAGCACTGCAGCGAGGGCGCCGCGGCCGGTGACGAACCGCACCGGCACGCTCTGGCTCGGCTTGAGGCCAGCCACCGCCCGCAGGTTGCGCACCACCCGAATCGCCTCGATCAGATCACTGAACGACGCCTCAAGCTCGTCATCCAGAGAAACAACGTCGACCGCCGGCCAAGGCTGCAGCGCCAGGAACGTCTCTTCAGAAGAGCCGGTGAGGCCATGCCAGAGCTCTTCGCTCAGGTGGGGCATCAGCGGATGGAGCATCACCAACAGCTCGTTCAGCACCTTGGCAAGCACCTGCCGGGCGGTGCGCTGATCAGCCAGGGCGGCCGCGCTGGGGGACTCGCCAGGGTTGAGGCGGCGCTTGATCAGCTCCACATACCAATCGCACACCTCGTTCCAGGCGAACTCGTAAAGCCCCTTGGACGCTTCACCAAGGCCATAGCTGCCGTAACGCTCAGCGGTTTCACGGTTCACCCGCGCCAGGCGCGAGAGGATCCAGCGATCCGCGAGCTGCAGCGCGGCGGGATCGGGTTCACCCAGGGAAGCGGGCGTTTCGCCGCCCAAGTTCATCAGCGCGAAACGGGTGACGTTCCAGAGCTTGTTGGCGAAGTTGCGCGAGGCCTCCACCGTGGCGGAGGTGTCGGATTTGCGGTCGTAGTCGAGGCGGATGTCCTGGCCGGCACCGGCCACCTCACGCACCAAAGCGAAGCGCAGGGCATCGGCGCCGTAGCGATCGATCAGCAGCAGCGGGTCGATGCCATTGCCCGCCGATTTGCTCATCTTGCGGTTGTTTTCATCCCGCACCAGGCCGTGGATGTACACGTCCTGGAAGGGCATCTGGCCGGTGAAGGCGCCGGCCATCATCGTCATCCGGGCCACCCAAAAAAAGATGATGTCGAAGCCCGTTACCAGCACGCTGGTGGGGTACCAACGGGCCAGATCGGCGGCGTCTGCATCGGGCCAGCCGAGGGTGGAGAAGGGCCAGAGGCCGCTGGAGAACCAGGTGTCGAGGGCGT
>JBIIDQ010000083.1:0-7021 GCA_044238295.1 Vulcanococcus sp. | reverse complement strand
GCAGCTGGAGCTCCCAACAGGCGCCCACCAATTCCTGCGAGAGGCTTGGACCAGACACCGGCACCGCCTGCACCTCATGCAGGACAAACCCCCTGGGCAGCTGAGGCTGTAAGCACTCGCGAGCCGTTTCAGGATCGATCTCCCGCACGAACTCAATATCCATCCATTCGCCATCAGCCTCCGCGCCCAAAGGCAATGCCAGGGCGAACTGCACCCGCGGCAGGGGATGGAAACCACCGGTGAAGCTCACCGGCAGACCGCTACGGCGCAGGGCCCGCTCCATCAGCCGCACCAGATCCAGGTGGCTGAGCAGCGCAAGGGAGCCGGTTTTGCTGAAGCGGAACCGCAGCCGCGCTACCCGCTCACTGGCGGGAGCCCGCTGGGGCCGCTGCTCCGGAATCGCGGGGGGCGGCACCACCACGTTGTGACCCAGCTCGGGGCCACACACCCCGCAACTGCTGCAGCCATCGAAGGAGCAATCGGGCACCACCGCAGCGGCGAGGGCCTGGCGGAGGTCCTCCGCCAGCCAACCCTTGTCCACCCCGGAATCGATGTGATCCCAGGGCAGGGGCTGGCCGCAGAACACGGCCAGATCGTCAGGGTCCATGCCCTCGACGGCACTCCACTCGCCCAGCTCCAGTTCCCGGTAGCGGCCGCCAAGGCCAGCGGCTTCGATCGCGGAGGTCCAGGCCTCATAGGTGCGATCGGCCGCTTCAAACCAGGCATCGAGGCCAGCACCAGCCCGCCACGCGGCTTCGATCACCGGAGCCAAGCGGCGATCGCCGCGGCCCACGAAGTCCTCCATCGCGGAGAGGCGCACATCGGTGTAGTTGGTTTTGATGCCGCGCATCCGCCGCAATGCATCGCGCAGCAGTTGCTGACGCCGCTGAAATTCCGCCGTGCTCACGCTGTGCCACTGGAAAGGCGTGTGCGGCTTCGGCGTGAAATTGCTGATGGTGAGGTTCAGCTCCAACCGCCCCAGATCGCGGCACTGCTGTTGCAATTGCCAGCAGGTTTCGGCGATACCGAGCACATCGGCGTCGGTTTCACCCGGCAGGCCGATCATGAAATAGAGCTTGATCTTGCGGTAGCCGCTCTCCATGGCGGTGCGGATACCGCGCAGCAGCTCGGCATCAGTGAGGCCTTTGTTCACGATGTCGCGCAGGCGCTGGGTGCCGGCTTCCGGCGCGAAGGTGAGCCCCGCCTTGCGGGTGCCGCCAAGGATGTGGGCGATGTTCTCGTCGAAGCGATCCACCCGCTGGCTGGGCAGGGTGAGGCTCACGTTCTTATCAGCCAGGCGGTTGCGCAGCTCCACGCCCACCGCCGGTAGGGCGAGGTAATCGGAGCAGCTGAGCGAAAGCAGTGAGAAATCGGAATAGCCGGTGCGCTCCATGCCCGTTTCGATCGCCTCGATCACCGCCTCGGGTTCCACATCGCGGGCGGGGCGGGTGAGCATGCCGGGCTGGCAGAAGCGGCAGCCGCGGGTGCAGCCGCGGCGGATCTCCACCGTGAGCCGGTCGTGCACCGTTTCGATGTGGGGCACCAGCCCCATGGCGTAGTGGGGCATCGGCGTGGCGGTGCGCCGCAGCACCCGCGCCGGAATGCCCTCCACCTGCGGCACCTGGGTGATGCCATCAGGGCCGGGGCCGTAGAGCGAGGGCACATACACCCCAGGCACCTGAGCCAGATCGATCAGCAGCTCCCGGCGGGAGAGGCCTGCCGCCTTGGCTTCGGCCACCACCAAGCCGATCTCCGGCAGCACCTCTTCGCCATCACCCAACACCACAAAATCGAAGAAGGCCGCGAACGGCTCGGGGTTGCTGGTGGCGGTGGGACCGCCGGCAAAGATCAACGGCGGTGCCGCTGGATCGGCCAGGGGTAGATCGCCGCGATCTGCGGCGCGGATCGGGATCTGTGCCAGCTCCAGCATCGACAGGATGTTGGTGGCGCCGAGCTCGTAGCTGAGCGAGAAGCCGAGGATGTCGAAGGCGGGCAGAGGCCGGCGGCTCTCCACCGCGAAGAGCGCCTCACCGCGCTCGCGCAACCGCTCTGCCAGATCCGGCCCGGGCAGATAGCTGCGGTCGCACAGCTGGCCTGGAACGCTGTTGAGGATCGAATAGAGAATGATGTGGCCGGTGTTGCTCGAGCCCACCTCGTAGATCTCGGGGTAGGTGAGCGCCCAGCGCACGCCAGCCGCCGGCCAGTCCTGATCCCAGTCGCGCGGCTGCACACCCAGCTCATTGCCGAGGTAGCGGCCGGGCTTGGCGATGGTGCGGTCCACCAGGGCCGCGAAATCCACGGGCGCATCGCCTGGCGCACCGACCGGCTGAACGGGAGCAACGGTCACGGCGGCGAGGGCAGCGCTGAATTGATCGTATGCAGCAGCGCAATCGGGCTGATCTCTCCAGCCGGCATCCGCCGCATAGGACAATCGCGCCCAGTACCCAGGGGCCCGCGCGGCCCATACGCGACATGGCCCAGGTCAACGGCAATTACCTCAAGCTCAAGGCGGGTTATCTGTTCCCCGAGATCGCCCGGCGGGTGAAGGCCTTCAGCGAGGCCAACCCCAGCGCGCCGATCATCCGCCTGGGCATCGGCGATGTGACCGAACCGCTGCCCGAGGCCTGCCGCAGCGCGATGAAAGCCGCCATCGATGAGATGGGCACCCGCGAAGGCTTCCACGGCTACGGCCCGGAGCAGGGCTACCTCTGGCTGCGCGAAGCGATCGCCAAGCACGACTTCCAGGCCCGCGGCTGCCAGATCTCCGCCGAGGAGATCTTCGTGTCAGACGGCTCGAAGTGCGACAGCGCCAACATCCTCGACATCCTGGGCGAGGGCAACCGCATTGCTGTAACGGACCCGGTGTATCCGGTGTATGTGGACAGCAACGTGATGGCTGGCCGCACCGGCGATGCCGATGACGCCGGCCAGTACGGCGGCCTCACCTACCTGCCGATCAGCGCCGAGAACGGCTTCACCGCCCAGATCCCCAGCGAAAAGGTGGATCTGATCTACCTCTGCTTCCCCAACAACCCCACCGGTGCGGTGGCCACCAAGGAACAGCTCAAGGCTTGGGTGGATTACGCCCGCGCCAACGGCTCGCTGATCCTTTTCGATGCCGCCTACGAGGCCTTCATCCAGGACTCCTCGCTGCCCCACTCGATCTATGAGATCGAAGGCGCGCGCGAGTGCGCGATCGAGTTCCGCTCCTTCTCCAAGAACGCCGGATTCACCGGCACCCGCTGCGCCCTCACCGTGGTGCCCCGCGGCCTGATGGGCACCGCGGCCAACGGCGAACAGGTGGAGCTGTGGGGCCTGTGGAACCGCCGCCAGTGCACCAAGTTCAACGGCGTGAGCTACATCGTGCAGCGCGGCGCTGAAGCCGTGTATTCCCCTGAAGGCCAGGCTCAAGTGAAAGCCTTGATTGCCTTCTACATGGAGAACGCCGCGATCATCCGCCGCGAATTGAGCGCCGCGGGGCTGCAGGTGTATGGCGGTGAGCAGGCTCCCTACGTGTGGATCAAAACCCCCGCGGGCGTGGATTCCTGGGGCTTCTTTGATCTTCTGCTCAGCCAAGCCAACGTGGTGGGTACGCCCGGGAGCGGCTTCGGCGCCGCCGGCGAGGGCTATTTCCGTCTTTCGGCCTTCAACAGCCGCGAGAACGTGCTCGAGGCGATGCGCCGCATTCAGGCCGCTCTGGCCCCGGCGGCCGCTGCGGCCTGATTGGCTGCCTAAAGTCCGCTGTCGTCATGCCGGAGCTGGTCAGGATGATCCGATCAACTCAGTCGCCGGGCCGTGAGAGCGGTGGCGCCGCCGTGATGGAGAAGGCGCCGGAGCGGGTGCGCAAGCCCTCGCCCCGGTACAAGGTGCTGCTCCACAACGATCCGGTGAACACCATGGAATACGTGGTGGGCACCCTGCGCCAGGTGGTCCCCTCGCTGAGTGAGCAGGACGCCATCGCCGTAATGCTCGAGGCCCACAACACCGGCGTAGGCCTGGTGATCGTGTGCGATATCGAGCCGGCGGAGTTTTACAGCGAATCGCTGAAAGCCAAAGGCCTCAGCAGCTCGATCGAGCCGGAAACCTAATGAGAGGCCCCAGCAGCGCACGGCTGCACTGGTGGGGCACGGTGCTCTACCCAGCCGCGTTGGTCGCCGTGTTTCTGGGCTGCCAGCTGCTGCTCAAGCTGGCAGCGGTTCCCCGCGGCACGGAGGCCAGCCTGGCGGCACTGCCCGCTGTGGCCGCTCTAGTGCTGAGCCTGCCGCTGCGCCTGCGCCGCTGCTGGGAGGAACGCCAACCGTGGCAGCGTCTTGGTGTTGCTGGGCCCACCCCCGCGGTGTTCAAGGCCTTGCTGAGGGGCATCGTTAAGGCCGCCCTACTTCTGGCCTTGGTGATCGGTTCTCTGATCGCGGCCGGCAGCTTGAGTTGGGCGCCTCGGCTCACGAGCGGCCTGCTGGTCAATGCCGCCGCCCTTGGTCTGGGGGTGGGATTCGCGGAAGAACTGCTGTTCCGCGGCTGGCTTCTGGGGGAGCTGAACCTACTGATCGGCAAGCAGCGCGCCCTTTGGCTGCAGGCGGTGTTGTTCAGCCTGGTGCACACCCGTTTCAACCTGCCGCCGCTGCAACTGCTTGGGCTCTTGATCGGACTGCTGCTGCTGGGGCTGGCCCTTGGCCTGCAACGCCGGGCTGATGGCGGCCTGCTCTGGGGTGCGATCGGCCTGCACGGCGGCTTGGTAGCTGGCTGGTTCCTGCTGCATCAGGGCTTGGCCACGATCAGCCCTGATGCGCCGGCCTGGCTGATGGGACCCAACAACCCCATCGGTGGATGGGTGGGAGGCCTTGGGCTGATGTTGCTTTTGCTGGTGCGACGGCGCTGGTGGGCGGCACCAACCAGCGGACCGGAACCCTGCTGATCAGCGCGTTGCGGTTGCCAACGCAGCACGCCCTTCCACCGTCGCATGCAACGCCTCCTCAAGAGGAGCCAAGCCGTAGTCGCGCTCGAGCAGATCCATCACCGTGCGGCCGAAATCAGCGGGGTTGCGCTCGAACGCCTCCAGGCAGATACGGCCGAAGGTGCTGCCCATCGGTTCGGGGTTCCAGAGCAGTTGGCGAGCCGTCCAGGGGAGCATGCTCATCGGGTTGTAGCCGGGCTTGATCAAGCCTTGATCAAAGCCGTACTGCTCTAAGTGCGTGTGGGGCTGCAGGCCAATAAAGAAGATCGCCGGCTCCACCTTGGCGGCTCCGAAGATGCGCTCGAGCTCGCGGTGATAGGCGACGGTCTGGCGGATCGTCTCCGGACGCTCGTCGATCACGTTGAACGAGTAGTTCACCGAGACGTGCTCCCGGAAGCCGGCGCGGGCTAACAGGCGGCAGTTCTCCAGCACGGTCCGCAGGTTGTAGCCCATGCGCATCTTGCGCACGAGCTCCTGGGAACCGGAGGTGATGCCGATCTCGAAGTAGTCCATGCCGGTGGCCACCATCAGCTCAGCCAACTCGGCATCGAGGTTGTCAGCGCGGATGTAGGCAGCCCAGCGGATGTCGTTCCAGCCCTCGGCCTGCACCGCCCGCAGCAGTTCCTTGGCGTCGTCGATGTAGCGGCGCGCCGGGATGAACTGAGCATCGGTGAACCAGAAGCCGCGCACTCCCTTGGCGTAGAGCTGACGCATCTCAGCGATCACCTCCTCCACGGGGTTCACGCGCACCGCCTTGCCTTCCACCACCGTGTACACGCAATAGCAGCAGTTGTGGGGGCAGCCGCGCTTGGTCTGCACGCCCACGTAGAAGTCGCCGCCGTCGAGATACCAATCGAGCTGAGGCCAGATCGAGGCGATGTAGGCGTAGTTGCAGGCGGTTTTCTCCATGCCCGCCGGCTGCTCGTGGATCAGTCCGGGGCGGGGCGGTTCACCCGCAATGAAGCAACGCTCGCCGTCGAGGGATTCACCGCGAATCAGCTTCTCGAGTAGCGGTTCCCCCTCACCCACCGACACCACAGTGCCGCGCGGGAGCTTGCGGCCGAGCTGTTCGTAAAACACACTCACCGCTCCACCGCCCAGCACAGCCCTGGCATCCGGTTGGAAGCGGCGGGCGGCGCGTAAACCACGGCGCACCAAGCGCAGGTTGCGCCACAGCTCGCCGTAAAACGAGGCCATCAACCGGAGGCCGCCGAAGGCACCGCGCAGGCGCTTGATCGGATTGCGGGCGTAAAACACCTCAAAGGAGTTCTGCAGCGGGTTGCCGCCGCGCCCATCCACCGGTGCATAAATCTGAATGTCGCGCCAGGAGAACACCAGCAACGAGGGCTTGAACCGCTCGATCTCCTGCTTCAGCACATCCTCAACATCCAGCAACGGCACCGCCGCCAGATCAAGGATGCGCTGCTCAAGTTGAGGAAACTGCTTGTGGATGTGATCGGCCAGGTACACCGGGCCGATCGGAAAGATGGGATTGCAAGGCAGGCGCACCAGCAGCACCCGCTGTTCCTCCAGGGAGGCTTGTCGCACAGTGAGTCAGGTGTGGGGCGCGTTGGCCAAGGCCGGTGCGGACGCTAACAACCTCGCCCTCTGCTCCACGTGCCGACGCAGAGCTGATGGCAGAAACGACCACCAGGCGCGATGAACACAGATGCGCGGCTCCAAGCGCCAGCCGTGCTGCGCCAACAGCTGCTGCAGCACCTCGGGCGCTGGCTGCGGATAGGCAGGATTGATCACATCCAGACAGTCGATACCGCCCAGATCGCTAATGCCTGCCTCGAGCGCCTGGGGCAGCTGCTGCAGCGGCCAGAGGTTGGGAGGCGTCTGCAGATGCACCTGCGCTGGCAGCAACTGGCGGGCCATGACGATGGTGTTGAGCAGATCGCTCTGCTCTGGCTCGCTGAGCTGGCGGGCCGCTTCTCCATCGGGCCTCCAGGGCTGGAGGATCACCTCCTGGAGATGCCCCCAGCGGCGTTGCTGATCCGCCAGCAGAAGCAGTGCCTGCTCTCGCTGCGCTGTCGTTTCACCCACCCCAAGCAGCAGGCCCGTGGT
>JBIIDQ010000082.1:0-7107 GCA_044238295.1 Vulcanococcus sp. | reverse complement strand
CCACCAGCAGCACCAACGCCAGCAGCAGCGAAAACGAGGAGCGCAGCAGCTTGCTCAGGTCCACCATCAGTTGGGTGAACAGCGGCAGTTCGGCACCCAGGTCTTCGAAGATGCCGGCGAAGGTGGGGATCAGGAAGATCGTCATCCCCAGGAACACGAGCACGGCGATCACCAGCACCGCCACCGGGTAGCCCATTGCCCCCTTGATCTGGTTCTGGAGCTTGGCGTTGCCTTCCAGCAGCTTCGCTAGCCGCCGCAGGCTCTCATCGAGCACCCCACCCGCCTCGCCGGCTTCCACCATGGCGATGGTGAGCTTGTCGAACACCTTCGGCCAGCGCCGCAGCGCCGCCCCCAGGCTGCCGCCCTGATTCACATCGGTGCTCACCGCCGTGAGCGCTCGCTTAAACATCGGCATCCGCTGCTGCCGCGCCATCAGATCGAGGCTGCGCACGATCGGCACCCCCGCATCCACCAGGGCCGCCAGCTTGTTGGCGAACAGCGCCTTCTCGCGGATCCCGGGCCGGGCCTCCAACAGGCCAGAGAGATCCAGGCCGAACACGGTGGTGGCCGGGGTGCCAGAGCCTGCGGGGCTACCTGGGGCTGCCGGGCTGCGGTTGGTTGCGTTGGCGGGACCGCTGCGGCCGCGGCCGCTGTTGCCCTCCACCAGCTCTAAGGCACTGGGCACGATCCCGCGCCGGCGCAAATCGCGGCGGGCGCTGGCGGCATCGGCGGCCGTGAGGCGCAGCTGCCGGGTCTGACCGGCGCGGGTGGTGTAGGTGGCGCTGAAGCTGGGCATGGGGTCGGCTCAGCTCAGCCGCTTTGGCCGTCGAGCAGGCGGCCCAGCTCCTCCGGTTTGCTGGCTTTAGCCATCGCTTCCTCGCGGCTGACCGATCCCTGCACCACCAGATTGGCCAGCGCCCGCTCCAGGGTCTGCATGCCCTGCTGGCCGCCGGTCTGGATCTGGGAATAGAGTTGCGCCGTCTTGCCCTCGCGGATCAGGTTGGCGATGGCGGGGGTGTTGATCATGATTTCCTGGGCCATCACCCGCCCGAATTGCCCGGGCCTCGGGTTGAGCCGCTTGCAGAGGGTCTGGGAGAACACCCCCACCAACGAACCGCTCAGCTGAACGCGGATCTGGGTCTGTTGCTCAGGTGGAAACACATCCACCATGCGATCCACTGTCTGGGCGGCGGAACTGGTGTGCAGGGTGCCGAACACCAGGTGCCCGGTTTCCGCGGCCGTGATCGCCAGCTGGATCGTTTCCAGATCGCGCATCTCCCCCACCAGGATTACGTCGGGGTCTTCCCGCAAGGCGGCGCGCAGGGCGGCGGCGAAGCTGCGGGTGTCTTCCCCCAGCTGGCGCTGGTGGATCACGCTCTGCTCGTTGCGGTAGGTGAATTCGATCGGGTCCTCGATCGTGAGGATGTGTTCGGCGCGGCTGCGGTTGATGTGATCCAGCAGCGCCGCCAGGGTGGTGGTTTTGCCTGATCCCGTGGGTCCCGTCACCAGGATCAGGCCCCGGGGCCGGCGGCTGGTTTCCTCCACCACCGGCGGCAGCTCGAGGCTCTCCAGGCTGGGGATCGTGCTGCCCAGGGCCCGGAGGCAGGCGGCGTAGCTGCCCCGCTGGCGGTACACGTTCACCCGGAAGCGCGACACGCCCCGCAGGCCATAGGCGCAGTCGAGCTCCCAGGTTTGCTCCAGCTGTTTGCGCTGGGCGTTGTTGATCATCGAGAAGATCAGGCGGTTGCACTGGTCTTCGCTGAGCTTCTCCTCGTGCATCGGCCGCAGTGCCCCGCTGAAACGGCCGTAGGGGGGCTGGCCCGCGGCCAGATGCAAATCACTGCCGCCCTGCTGCACCAGCTCCTCCATCAGCTGCTCGATCTGGAGCTCCATGCCGCTGCTTCGCCCTGCCTGCCGTCAGTGTGAGTGCGGTGGATCAAGCCGGCAACGGCGGCATGTTCAGCGGAGCCCCCGCGGCGTGAGGCAGTAAGGGCACTCCAGCCATTCATCGCGCATGCCCGCGCCACAACCGCTGCAGGTGATCGTGTGCAGCGCCTTGGCCCGCCGCTCGGATTCCAGGCTGGAATCTGTGAGGATCATCCGCTCGATCTCCTCGAGGGTGGTGTGACCCTGCCGCACGAGATCGAGGCCGTAGCCGAGCAGGGTCTTCATGCCCGACTCGATCGCCAGCTTGCGGATCCGATCGGTGCTCGCCTGCTGGGCGATGGCAGTGGCCAGGGTTTCGTTGATGCGCAGCACCTCGTAGACCCCCACCCGCCCGCGGTAACCCAGGCCCTGGCAGCTGGGGCAGACCGCGTCGCCCTCGTTGCGCTGGCGGCGGGCCTTGAAGAACGTGATCGATTGCTCGTTGCTGGCGAAGAGGCCGAAGCGCCCCAGTTCCTGCTCGCTGGGGTGATACGGCTGGCGGCAATCGGGGCACACTCGCCGCACCAGCCGCTGCGACACGATCCCCATCAGCGAGGCGCTCACCATGAACGGCTCTACCCCCATCTCCGATAGGCGGGCGATGGCGCTGGGGGCGTCGTTGCAGTGGAGCGTGGTGAGCACCAGGTGGCCGGTGAGGGCGGCCTCGATCGCGGTTTTGGCGGTTTCCTGGTCGCGGGTCTCCCCCACCAGCAGCACGTCCGGGTCCTGACGCATGAAGGCCCGCAGGGCCAGGGCGAAGTCGTAGCCCTTCTCCCGGTTCACCTGGGTCTGAGAGATGCCTTTGAGCGTGTATTCGATCGGGTCTTCCACCGTGGAGATGTTCACGCCCGGGTCGTTGCGCTCCGCCAGCAGCGAATAGAGCGTGGTGCTCTTGCCGGAGCCGGTGGGGCCGGTCACCAGCAGCATCCCGAAGGGTTTGCTGCCCATCTCCCGCACGCTGGCCAGGGCCACCGGATCGGTGATCAGCCGATCGAGGCCCAGGTGGGTGGCGCCGCTGTCGAGCAGCCGCATGCACACCTTTTCGCCGTAGCGGGTGGGCAAGGTGCTGACGCGCAGGTCGAACAACTTGCCCTGGTAGCGGCGGCGGATGCGGCCGTCCTGGGGCAGCCGGCGCTCGGCGATGTCCAGGTCCGCCATGATCTTGAGGCGGGAGGTCACCGCAGGGGTGAGGTTCTTCGGCAGCTTGTCGAGCTGCTCGAGCACGCCGTCTTGGCGCAGACGAATCACCAGGCCGTCGTCCTGGGGTTCGAGGTGGATGTCGCTGGCGCTGCGCTCCAGGGCCTGCACCAGGATTCGGTCCACCAGGCTCACCACCGGTGAAGCGTTGGAGGCCGAGAGGGTGGCTTCCAGGTCGAGTTCGCTGAGGGCGTCGGCGGGAACCTCTTCCACGCTCCCCTCCAGTTGCAGGTCGTCCACCAGCGAGGCGGTGACCCTGGGAGTGGCGGTGGCCAAGGCAGTGCTGGTGGTGCGGCCCTGCGGCGAGCTGGGCGCTGGTTGCGCTTCGGGCTCTGGGGTTTGGGCGCTGGAGGCGGGTGCAGCGGCCTCCAGCGCGGCCTCCAGCTCATCGGGCAGGGCCAGGCGCAGGTGGATCGGGACCGCAGCAGCGGCGGCGATCTGCTCCAGGTTGTGGCGTTGCTGTGCTCCCCAGTGGCTTGGGATCGCAACGCTGAGTTGCCCATTGCTGTGGGCTACCGGCAGACAGCTCAGCTCGCGGCAGCGTTCACGCGAAAACGTCTGGGCCCAGTGCCAGCGCTCCTCACCGGCGGCCTGCAGCTCTTGGCGGGTCAGCACTGCCTCCCCGAGCAGCAGCTCCACCTCCAGCCGCTGCTGATCGGCCGTGGCCGCGGCCGGTACGGGCCTCGTGGGGGTGAGGGTCATCAGCGGCTGTGCACAGGAGGTGCGGGCTTCCGCCGCTTGTGGGGGGGAGCCCCTTCACACCAACATGTCTAGATCAGATCTCCGGTTCGGTCAGCATGAGCGGCGAAGCGACCCCTTTCCCCCAGGAATCCGCCGACACCCTCAATACCCCTAGCGATGCCCCCGCTGAGGTGGTTGCCGAGCAGGCTCCGGCGGCTGAGGCAGCCTTTGAACCCTCGAGCCCGAGCGCCGATTCCGAACAGCGGGTGCGGGAGCTGGAGGCTGAGCTCGAAGCCCTGAAGGCCGAGCACGAAACGGTGCGCAGCCAATACATGCGCATCGCCGCCGACTTCGACAACTTCCGCAAGCGCCAAAGCCGCGATCAAGACGATCTGCGTGTGCAGATCGCCTGCAGCACCCTCAGCGAGATCCTGCCGGTGGTGGATAACTTCGAGCGGGCTCGCCAGCAGCTCGAGCCCCAGGCTGAAGAAGCCCAGACCATCCACCGCAGCTACCAGGGCCTGTACAAGCAGTTGGTGGATGTGTTCAAGCAGCTGGGCGTCTCGCCGATGCGGGTGGAGGGCGAACCCTTTGATCCCACCCTGCATGAAGCCGTGCTGCGCGAGCCCAGCGATGAACACGGCGAGGATGTGGTGATCGCTGAGCTGCAGCGCGGCTACCACCTCAATGGCCGCGTGCTGCGGCACGCCCTGGTGAAGGTGTCGATGGGCCCAGGGCCCAGCGGTGCCGAGACGGCCCCTGCAGGCGAATCCCCTGCCGACGCGCAGCCCGCCGAGCACGAGGCCTGATCAATGGCCGATTATTACGACCTGCTGGGGGTTGCCCGCGACGCTGACGCTGACACCCTCAAGCGGGCCTACCGGCGCCTGGCGCGTCAGTACCACCCCGATATCAACAAGGAACCCGGCGCGGAAGACAAGTTCAAGGAGATCGGCCGCGCCTACGAGGTGCTGAGCGATCCCCAGACCCGCTCCCGCTACGACCAGTTCGGCGAGGCCGGTCTTGGTGGTGCTGCCGGCATGCCCGACATGGGCGACATGGGTGGTTTCGCGGATCTGTTCGAAACCTTCTTCAGCGGCTTCGGTGGCGGCGGCATGGGCGGCCCTGGTGGCGGCGGTGCCCGTCGCCGCGGGCCGCGCCAGGGCGATGACCTGCGCTTCGACCTCACCGTGAGCTTCAGCGAAGCGGTGTTCGGGCAGGAAAAGGAGATCCAGATCCGCCACCTGGAAACCTGCAATACCTGCAACGGATCAGGTGCGAAGAGCGGTAGTGGTCCCACCAGCTGCGGCACCTGCGGTGGAGCCGGCCAGGTGCGCCGCGCCACCCGCACCCCCTTCGGCAGCTTCACCCAGGTGGCCCCTTGCCCCACCTGCGAGGGAACCGGTCAGGTGATCGCCGATCCCTGTAACGCCTGTGGCGGCCAGGGCCTGCAGCAGGTGCGCAAGAAGCTGCGGATCAACATCCCGGCTGGGGTCGACACAGGCACCCGTCTGCGGGTGGCCAACGAAGGCAACGCTGGCCAGCGGGGCGGTCCTGCCGGTGATCTGTACGTGTTCCTCACGGTGCAGTCGCATCCGCAGCTGCGCCGCGACGGCATCAACATCCACTCCGAGGTGGTGGTGAACTACCTCCAGGCGATCCTCGGCGACACCATTGAGGTGGAAACCGTGGATGGCTCTGAGCAGCTGGAGATCCCGGCTGGCACCCAGCCCGGAGCGGTGCTCACCCTCACCGGTAAGGGTGTGCCCAAGCTGGGCAACCCCGTGGCCCGCGGCAACCACCTGATCGCGATCAAGGTGCAATTGCCCACCAAGGTGAGCCGCGATGAGAAGGAGCTGCTCGAGCAGTTGGCAGGCCATCACACCGCTAAGGGGCAGAAACATCCCCACAAGAGCGGCCTGTTCGGCGGCCTATTCGGGTGAGCGATCCCGCTGCAGCTCCTGATCCAGCCCTGCAGATCGATCTGCGCGGCACTCCCTGCCCGCTCAACTTCATCCGCAGCAAGCTGGCGCTCGAGCGGATCGATGCCGGCGCCTGGCTGCAGGTGGATCTCGATGCCGGTGAACCAGAGCAGCTGGTGTCATCGGGTTTACGGGAGGCCGGTCACCAAGTGGAGTTGGAAGCGCTGCCATCCGGTGCCGTGCGCCTGCTGATTCAACGCCTTGGCTGAAGCGGCCCGGGTGATGGCCCTGGAGGCCAACTTCTGCCGCGTGCAGCTCGATCAACCTGGTCCCGGCGGGATCGAGCATCTGCTCTGCGTGCGCCGCACTCGTCTGGGCAAGACCGGCCAGCAGATTTGTGTGGGCGATCGGGTGCAGATCGACGGGATCGATTGGCCGGAGGCTCGAGGTGCCGTTGCCGCTCTCGAACCGCGCACCAGCCTGCTGGAGCGCCCGGCGGTGGCCAATTGCAGCCGGGTGGTGGTGGCCGTGGCGCTGGAGCAACCCCAGCTCGATCCGCTGCAGCTCACCCGCTTTCTGCTCACCGCCGAGCGCACTGGCGTGGCCGTAGAGCTGGTGCTCACCAAGGCTGATCTGCTCAGTGCCGCCGATCAGGAGGCCTGGCGCGAGCGGCTGCGGGGCTGGGGTTATGAGCCGCTACTGGTGTCGGCGCAGCAGGGGGAGGGCATCGCTGCCTTGCGTGAGCGCCTGACTCAGCCCGGGATCGCCGTGCTTTGCGGGCCTTCCGGCGTCGGCAAGAGCAGTCTGATCAATGCTCTGGTGCCTGAACTGGCCCTGAGGGTGAGTGCCGTGTCGGGCCGGCTGCAGCGGGGTCGCCACACCACCCGTCATGTGGAGCTGTTTCCTCTGGCTCCGGGAGCCCTGTTGGCCGACACGCCGGGGTTCAACCGCCCTGATCTACCGGCTGATCCCGTGGCGCTGGGTCCGCTGTTTCCGGAGATTCGGCAGCGGCTCGCAACGGGCGTCTGCCGTTTCAAGAACTGCCTCCACCAGGACGATCCCGGTTGCGCTGTGGGCAGCGACTGGGATCGTTTTCCCCTCTATGGGAGCTGCCTGGAGGCCATGCAGGCCCAAGTGGCCCGCGAGCGCTCTCGCTCGAGCGACACCGCCGGCCTCAAGCAGCGCGGGAGCCGCCGCGAACCCCTGCTCGACCAGCGGCTGCGGCAGGTGTCGCGCCGGCGCCAGCGTCAGAGCGAAGCCGATGACGAGGCGTGATCCTTAGCCCAGGCCGGGCAGGTTGAGGTTGAGGCCGCCGGTGAGCTCCTCCATGCGTTGCTTCATCGTGCCGGTGGAAAGCTCGTAGGCCGCCTTCAGAGCGTCG
>JBIIDQ010000002.1:0-23543 GCA_044238295.1 Vulcanococcus sp. | reverse complement strand
GTGGCGGATCGCTTCGACATCCAGGTGGCGATCCACTCCGACACCCTCAACGAAGCCGGGTTCGTGGAAGACACGATCCGCGCCATCGGCGGCCGCACGATCCACACCTTCCACACCGAAGGGGCCGGCGGCGGCCATGCCCCCGACATCATCCGGATCTGCGGGGAAGCCAACGTGCTGCCCAGCTCCACCAACCCCACGCGCCCCTACACCCGCAACACGCTCGAGGAACACCTCGACATGCTGATGGTGTGCCACCACCTCGATCCCCGGATCCCGGAAGACGTGGCCTTCGCCGAATCGCGCATCCGCCGCGAAACCATCGCCGCCGAGGACATCCTTCACGACATCGGTGCCTTCTCGCTGATCGCCAGCGATTCCCAGGCCATGGGCCGGGTGGGCGAGGTGATCACCCGCACCTTCCAGACCGCTCACAAGATGAAGGTGCAGCGCGGATCCCTGGCGGGCGACTCGGAGCGCAACGACAACACCCGCCTCAAGCGCTACATCGCCAAGGTGACGATCAACCCCGCGATCGTGCACGGCATCGACCACCAGGTGGGCTCAGTGAAAGTGGGCAAGCTGGCGGATCTGGTGCTCTGGAAGCCCGGATTCTTCGGCGTGAAGCCCGAGATGGTGATCAAGGGCGGCTCCATCGTATGGGCCCAGATGGGTGATGCCAACGCTTCGATCCCCACCCCCGGCCCGGTGCACGGCCGGCCGATGTTCGCCGCCTTCGGCAAGGCCCTGGCCCCCAGCTGCCTCACCTTCGTGAGCCAGGCCGCCCTGGAGGACGATGTGCCGCGCCGCCTGGGCCTGGAGCGGCTGTGCGTGCCGGTGCAGAACACCCGAGGCGGCATCAACAAGGCGTCGATGAAAAACAACTCCGCCCTGCCCAAGGTGGAAGTGGACCCGCAGACCTACGAGGTGTTCGCCGACGGCGAGCTGCTCACCTGCGAGCCGGCCGAGGTGCTGCCGATGGCGCAGCGCTACTTCTTGCTCTGAACCAACGGCGGCACCAGCGGTAGGGGCTGATCAAGCTGCACACCGATCACCTGGAGCGCCCCCAGACCATCGGCCGCGGTGCTCCAGAGCAGGGTGGCGGCCAGCCGCACCCGGCCGCCATGGCTGATGTCGAGGATGTCGGCACTGAACCAGGCGCCGGGATCTTGGCCGGGGGGCACGGCCCGCAGCTGAACCGGCAGCACACTGCCCACCTCCAGCCGCTGCTCGCGGCGGCGATTGAGCGCCTGGCCCGCCTGATCACAGAGGGGTTGATCCAGCGGTGGGAACGGCCCGACCATGGCCTCAACGCTAAGTAGCGCCCAGGGGCCAAAGCAACCCTGCACTTCCGTAGCAACAGCAACCTGGAGGGGCCAGGCAGCTCTGCATGATCACGCCACCGCAGGCTCGGCGATGTTCACCGACTACCGGCCCAGCAAGGGCTACGACGAATACTTCAGCGCCAGCGAGGAGCCCCGCCGCGCTCTGCAGCCCTTGCTGTCATCCCTGGGCGCCCTTGGTCTGGAGCAGCTGAACCACAACCACGCCGCGGCCGGCATGCTGCTGAAGCGGTTGGGGGCCACCTTCCGGCTCAACGACTCCGGCAGCCGCGGCGGCGAGCGCATCCTCCCGTTTGATCCCCTGCCCCGTCTGATCGGCGCGAGCGATTGGGAGCTCCTGCAACGCGGCCTGATCCAGCGCCTCGAGGCGATCGATCTGTTCTTAGCGGATGTGTATGGCGATCAGGCCATCCTTCGCGACGGCGTGATTCCCCGCGAAGACGTGGAGACCTCCCAGGGCTGGCGGCCGCAGCTGCGCGGTTTCCAGCCGCCCCTGGGCAAGTGGTGCCAGATCTCCGGCCTCGATCTGATCCGCGATGGCCTGGGCACCTGGAGGGTGCTGGAGGACAACCTGCGCTGTCCTTCGGGGGTGGCCTACTTCCTCGAGAACCGGCGCGTGATGAAGCGCATGTTCCCGAGCCTGTTCAGCGGCCGCACCGTGCAGCCAATCGACAGCTATCCCTCCCAGCTGCTGCAGACCCTGCGAGATCTGGCCCCCTGGACAGAAACGCCGCGGGTGGTGCTGCTCACACCGGGGGTGTTCAACAGCGCCTACTTCGAGCACAGCTACCTCGCCCAGCAGATGGGCATCTCCCTGGTGGAGGGCCGCGACCTGGCCTGCCAGGACGGGCGGGTGTGGATGCGCACCACCCAAGGCCTCGAACCAGTGGATGTGATCTACCGCCGCATCGATGACGACTTCCTCGATCCGGCCGTGTTCCGCAGCGATTCGATGCTCGGGGTTCGGGGCCTGATGGAGGTGTACGCCCAGGGCCGCGTGGCGATCGCCAACGCACCCGGCACGGGCGTGGCCGACGACAAGCTCATCTACGCCTACGTGCCCGAGATGGTGCGGTACTACCTAGCCGAAGAACCGATCATCGAGAACGTTCCCACCTATCTCTGTTCACGGCCCGACGATCAGGCCTACGTGCTGGCCCACCTGAGCGAACTGGTGGTGAAGGCGGTGTCGGAAGCGGGTGGCTACGGCATGCTCATTGGCCCCCATGCCAGCCAGGCCGAAATCCTCGAGTTCGCCGAGAAGATTCGCGCCAACCCGCGCAATTTCATCGCCCAGCCCACCCTGGAGCTCTCCACCGTTCCCTCCCTCAGTGAAGGCGAGCTCTACCCCTGCCACGTGGATCTGCGGCCCTATGTGCTGCGCGGCAAAGACGCCTGGGTGACTCCGGGCGGCCTCACCCGCGTGGCCCTCAAGCGGGGTTCATTGGTGGTGAATTCGTCGCAGGGCGGCGGCTGCAAAGACACTTGGATCGTGGAGGAAAGCGCATGCTGAGCCGCGTTGCTGATTCGCTCTACTGGATCAATCGCTATGTGGAGCGCGCCGAGAACCTCTCGCGCTTCGTGGAGGTGAGTGAAGCCATGGCCCTCGACTGCCCCCCGGGCAGCGCCGAGCCCTGGCAACCGCTGATCGATGCCAGCGGTGATCGTGAATTGTTCGACCAGCTCTACCCAGGCGGCGGCCCCGAGCAGGTGGTGGAGTTTCTGGTGAAGGCTGAGGACAACCCCAGCAGCATCGTGAACTGCATCGCCCTGGCCCGGGAGAACGCCCGCCAGATCCGCGATGTGATCACCACCGAGATGTGGGAGCAGATCAACGATCTGTATTGGACCCTGCTGGAGAGCGACAGCTTCTGGCACCAGCCGCCCCAGGAGCAACTGCGGGAGATCCGCCGCGGCTGCCAGCTCTTCTATGGCATCACCGATGCCACCTTGAGCCGCGATCTCTCCTGGCAATTCAGCCGCCTGGGCCGGTTGATCGAGCGCGCCGATAAGACGACGCGCATCCTCGACGTGAAGTATTTCCTGCTGCTCCCCAGCACCGAGGAGGTGGGCGGTGTGCTGGATGAACTGCAGTGGATCTCCCTGCTGCGCACGGCTGGGGCTTATCAGATGTTCCGCCAGTCACAACAAGGTGTGATCACCCCGCGGGCCGTGGCGGCTTTCCTGTTGCTGGACCCCAGCTTCCCCCGCTCGGTGCGCTACTGCCTCGATCGCATCCACGAAACCCTGGAGGTGGTGGCGGCCAGCCCGGTGCCCGGCAAGCCCGATGCACTCGAATGCCTCAGCGGCCTCACCCGCGCCCGCTGGAGCTACACCGGCATCGATGAGCTGATCGCCGGCGGCTTGCATGAAGCGATCGACGCCCTTCAGCAAGATCTCAATAACCTTCATGAGCTGATCCACTCGCGCTACTTCGTGTTGCCGAGCCTGGCCGCAGCAGAGGAACCGGCAGCTGTTCCCCCAGCGCAGGCTTCCGTCTCCGTTACCGCCACCAGTCACGACCTGGCATGCGCGCCCGCCTGATCCACCGGTTCGACTACCGCTACTCCAAACCCGTGTTGCTGGGGCCGCATCGCTTCTGCCTGCGGCCGCGGCCCCACGGCTTTCAGCGGTTGATCGACTACCGCCTTGAGGTGTCGCCCGATCCCAGCCAGTTCTATGAGCTGATGGCCGCCGGTGGCGACACGATCACCCGCGCCCGCTTCCTGGGAGAAACCGATCGGCTCACCGTGATCGCCACCAGCGAGGTGGAAACCTTCAGTCCGCCCCTGCTGGAAGCCTGCCTCGATGAGCAGATGGCGCAGCTGCCGGTACAGATCGGCAAGCTCAACCCGGATCTACTCAGCAACCTGCAGGGCTGGTTGCCCAACGGACAACACGATGCGGCGGCTGTGGATCTGGCCCAAGAAGCCCTGATGGGTAGCGATGGCCGCAGCCTCAACTTTCTGCAGCAGCTGGTCGAGGTGATCCAGGACCGGGTGAAGTACACCCAACGCCACATTGGACCCGCCTGGCCCGCCGGCCGCACCCTTAAGGAACGGGTGGGCTCCTGCCGTGATCTGGCGATGCTGATGATCGAGTGCTGCCGCAGTGTGGGTCTGCCCGCCCGCTTCGTGAGCGGCTATCACCTGGTGGAGCCCAAGCCCGAGCGCTACGACTTGCATGCCTGGGCCGAGGTATACCTCCAGGGGGCGGGCTGGCGCGGCTTTGACCCCAGTGGCAAGGGCGCCGTCGACGACCGCTACATCCCGGTAGCCACCTCCTCGCGCTCCGATCTCACCGCAGCGGTGAGCGGGACCTTCTCGGGCCCTCCTGGGGTGGAAAGCGAGTTGGAGTGGGAGATCAACGCAGAAGTCTTGAGTTCTGCACTGCGGTAGCGGTTAGTGCTGCCGGATCGCACAAGCCGCGCGAGGACGGATCCAGCCACGACCGGTCGTGACCAGCCCCTCCTGCTCAACCACCATCCAGACCACAGCCGCTGCTGTTGAAGCGCGGCTCCGCGAAGCAGGCATTGCTCTCACGATGGGTGGAGAGCCCACGCTGGTGCCTGTGGAACCGGTTGGCGCTGAGTGGAGCGTGGCTGCCGACGGCCCCACCAAGCTCCACTACGCCCGCCAGCTGGCCAGCGAACTGCAGCGCCGCGCCTGGCCCGGCAGCACGCTGCTCTATTGCCCAGGCAAGCAATACGACGGCGAAGTGAATCCCCGTTGGGCCCTACGCCTGATCACCGGAACACACGGTGAACCTGTGGTGCCCTGGCCGGAAAGCAACGCCGATGGTGCGGTGGTGCCCAGCCCGGCTGAGCTGGCGGCGCTGATCGACTCCCTGGGCAGCGATCTGAGTTGCCCGCTCCAGGCCCTGCCGCTGCGCGATCCACTCCAAGTTGATCGGCAGGTGTGGGCGATTCCGCTGAGCTGCGAGCAGGGGCATTGGCGTTCGGTGCACTGGCCTCTGGAGGAGGGCCTGCGGGAGCTCAGCGGAGCACCCGGGCCGGCCGGCCTGCGGCTGCCGCTGCAGCACTTCCCCCCCGCAGAGTTGCGCCAGGTGCTCACCATCGAGCGCGATGCCAGCGGTTGGGCCCTGTTTCTGCCTCCTTTGGAGCGCCAACCCCTCGAGCAGCTGCTGCAGCGCATCGCCGCCCGCAGCCAGGGCTGGCTGCAACCGGAGCTGAGCGGCGTGTTGCCCTGGGATGCCTACGAGCACTGGCAGGTGCTGGGGCTCACCGCCGATCCAGGAGTGCTGGAGGTGAACCTGCCGGTGTGCCACAGCTGGCACGACTACGCCGGTTGGATCGAACTGCTAGAGGAGGCCGGTGAAGCGGTGGGCCTGCGCAGCTGGAAGCAGCAGGGCACCCGCAGCGAAGGCACAGGCGGCGGCAACCACCTGCTGTTGGGTGGGCCGAGCCTCAACGAGCACCCCTTCTTCCCTCGGCCGGCCTGGCTGGTGGGGCTACTGCGCTACTGGCAGCACCACCCCTGCCTGGCGTACCTGTTCAGCGGCCGCAGCGTGGGCCCCGCCTCCCAGGCACCGCGGCCCGATGAAGGCAGCGCCAGCCTGCTGGACCTGCAGCTAGCCCACGCCGCCCTGGAGCGCCTGCCCGCCGGCGATCAGCGGGTGGCCATCGGGGAGACCCTGCGCCATCTCCACGCCGACCGCAGCGGCAACACCCACCGCAGCGAGATCAGCCTCGACAAGTTCTGGAACCCTGCCTGGACCGCCGGCTGTCAGGGACTGATCGAATTCCGGGCTTTGGAAGCATTCCCAGACCACCGCTGGACCAATGCCGTGGCTCTGCTGCTGCGGGCCCTCTGTGTTCGCTTGCTCAACCCGGAGCTGCGACCCACCGAGCTGCGCCCCTGGGGGGCCGAACTACACGACCGCGCCATGCTTCCGAGCGCACTCTGGGCAGATCTGGAGGTAGTGCTGGCTGACCTGGCAGCCGATGGTCTGCCTCTGGATCCGGAACCGTTTCGAACGATCTGGGCCTGGCGGTTCCCCGAGTTGCTGCACTGGCAGCAGGGCGATGCGGAACTCAGCATTCGCCAGGGGCTGGAGCCATGGCCGCTGCTCTGCGACACCCCCGTGGAAGGCGGCACCACCAGCCGTTTCGTGGACAGCTCGCTGCGGCGTTTTGAGGTGATCGCCAGCCCTGGCCTGCAGAAGCGCTTCGAACTGAGGCTCCAGGGGCGTCTGCTGCCATGGCCAACGCATCCGCAGCAACTTCTGGCGGCACGCTTCCGCCAGGAAGCGCTCTTCCCCTGCCTGCATCCCTGCCTACCCACCGACATACCGCTGCAGCTTGAGCTGCGAGAAGCCCACAGCTCCACCGTTGCCGCGCGTTGGCGTCTAGTGAATGAGTCCGCTGGTTTTGAGCTGCTCACGGATTCCAAACCAGAACCCACCCGCGCTGAACTGGGGGCACAGCCGCTACGAGGCGCTGGGGAGCATTGCAGCACAGTGGATCTGCGGCTCTGATGACCACAAAAGCTGAAGGGAATCAGGCCTCGTGTTCAGTTTTTTTTCCTGAGTCTCAAGTTTGATTGCGTGGGCAAAAACACACATGCCAGGTAGCGGCCGCCAGACGTAGAAACAGATCAGTACGGAGCCGATTCATGGGCGGGCAGCTGCACCTTGTTGGCCTCACTGGCGATGGATGTCGGATCGCCCGCGATGGCGCCGGCGGTTATGTGGTGAACCACGCTGAGGTGGAAGGCGCCTGGCAGCGGGTGGCCAACCTTCCCGCTGCCTATGCCGTTTGCGAGCAGTTGAACCACCGCGATGTGGTGCCGCTGCCCCGCCGCCGCGAGCAGGCCTGAGGCCTACCAGCTCACCCCGTGCAATTTGGGTAGAGGCGCTGTCTTGAAGGTGGTGGCAAACAGCCGCGGAATCAAACGGCTGTTGTAGACGCGAAACTCGCGCACCACGCTGGCGCCTTCCTCCCGAACAGCCTGATTGAGCACCACCGAACCGTCGGGATCAGAGACGGAGCGATGGAAGGTGCCGGGGGGAATGCGCAGGATGTCGCCCCCTGTTTCCAGGCGAACAATGTGGTACGGATAATTCCAGCCGAAGTTCACCAGATAGAACGTGCGGCCGCCGTGCAGCGCTAGCAGATTGTCTTCCTGGTGAGGATGCAGATAAAACTGCCAGGCGCCGGTACTCTCTTCATCCGGGGGGCTCACCGCCGGGCCCGCATGAATCACCAGATCGCGAGCATTCGACTCAGCAACGGTGATATCAAAGAAACGAACCGCGGGTGTATCGCGGAACTTCTCATAAGGAATCAGCTCAAACATCGGAGCTCGCTCCGAGGAGACGAGCTCCGGGGATCGGCTTTCACGCTGGATTGAATCCTGCTGCAGCGGCAGTGCTGACATGGCAAACGGTGCGGCGGTGGCCAAGAGGATTGGCCAATGAACCGCGAAAGCAGGTTCGCAATGGTTCGAAGCACTACGTAATCAACGTTTCCACAGACCAGTGCATTAGGTGGCTTTGGCGTTCGTAGCGTTGGTTACATCTTGGGGCTGTTTTTTGACCACAACACCCTCCATCAACTGCAACGCCCAAAAACAGCAGGCCCTCGTGCTGCTGCTGAGCCAACAACTGATCGATGCCCAGCTCGTGCGGGCTGATCGCCCGGGCAGCGATCGCCTCTGGCAGGAGGTGGGGGCGCTGGAGATCGAACCCGAACGCATCGAAAACCTGCTCTATTGCGGGCTTGATGGCAGCGACCGCCCAGCTCTGATCGCTGAAGACAACATCTGGCTGAGCCGCCACACCCCGCAACCGCGGCGCCGTTGGAACGTCTGGGGACGCCGCCGTCAGTCCTGCAGGAGCGGGATTGGCATCTCCACCGCCGCCGGCTCGGGCGCACAGCTCTCCACCCGCTGATTCACCACTTCGCCGATCACCACGATCGAAGGCGAAGCCAACTCGGCCTCCCGCACCGCCGCAGCCAAACCAGCTAGGTCCGCAATCACGGAGCGCTGACCGCGCACCGTGCCCTGCTGAACGGCCGCCGCCGGGGTGGTGGGGGGCAAGCCGCCAGCAATCAGCTCCTCGCAGATGCGGGGCAGGTTGTGCAAACCCATGTAGATCACCAGACCATCGCTGCTACGGGCTAGGGCCTGCCAATCCACGCTTGGACGGGCCTTATCGATCTCCTCGTGACCGGTCACGAACGTGACAGAACTTCCAGCGCGGCGGTGGGTGACCGGAATCCCCACATAGGCCGGCGCGGCGATGCCAGCCGTGACCCCAGGCACCACTTCGACTGCGATGCCATGGCGCTCCAAGTGAGCGGCCTCCTCACCACCACGACCGAACAGAAACGGATCGCCCCCCTTGAGCCGCACCACGCAGCGGCATCGACCCGCCAATTCCACCAACACCGCATTGGTACTGGGTTGAGGCACGGAATGGTGTCCTCGCCGTTTGCCCACAAAGTGCTTCTCCGCCGTTTCCGGTACCAGCGCCAACACCTCCCGCGGCACCAACGAGTCGTACACCAGGGCATCGCAGCTGGAGAGCAGGCGATGGGCCTTGATAGTGAGTAGGTCGGGATCGCCAGGGCCGGCTCCCACCAGATACACCTTGCCGGTGGAGCCAGCCTCAGCGCTCACGGCAGTGCCTCCAGGTTGGCCAGCAGAAAATTGCGCACGGCAGGCAGATCGAGCAGAGGGGGCAGCACCTCAGCCGATGGTGCAAGCGCCCCCATGTTGAGGGATTCACTGAGGCGATTGGCAGCGAGGGTGAGCGGCGCCAGCAGCTCGGGTGCTTGGACCTGAGCAGCCAGGGTTGCTTGGGGATCGCTGTAGGACGCTGCCGCGCCCCCATAACCCAGAACCGACGCCAAATGGGCGAGGTAGCGATCGCTGAGCTGACCTTGAAGGGGGTGATGCAGCCAGAGGAACGATCGGCCGGCAGCCAGCTCCGCCCATTCAGCTGCCAACAGCTCTTGCCACTGCGGCCAAGCCCCGAGGAAGGGCCGGCGGCGAACATCCACCCTTAACTCAGCCCTTGACTCAGCCCGCTGGCGCCATTGCTCGGCAATCGCCGGCACATCGCTACGCACATGGCCACCGGGCAGCAGCAGCAACGGCACCAAGGTGAGCGCTCCCGCCCGACGTGCCGACAACCAGAAACGGCCATCACCATCAGGAGCCTCTGCGGTGAGAGCCTGCACGATCACCGGCACCCCGCGGCGCTGCTCCAACTCCATCGCCAACTGCTGCAAGGCCTGCGGAATCACGCCGCCATGGCGACCATGCACCACCAGCACCAGAGGAGCCCGACGCAACCGGCGCTGCAGCCGCTGCGCAACCCTGGGCGCCAACGCTGTGCCCTGGAGCTGGCGCAACTGCCGCTGACCATCGGGGAGCCGGCCGAGCAAATCCACCGCTTGGCTGGCGATGCCGCCATCCAGATCACCGGCCAGTTGTTGCAGGGCCTTGGTGAGCGGCGCCACTGGCCAAGCTGAAAGCCCCACCGCCAAACCCTCCAGAGCTGCACGCCGCCAAGCCAACGGCGCCGGCTCCACGGCCAGGCGGATCAGGAGCTCAGCATCACCCGCCCGTCGCTGCTGCCCGAGCAGTGGCAACAAGGGGAGCACCTCGGCTTGTCCACGCTCAGTGGGGGCGATGCCCTGCAGATGGGCATGCAGCCGATCCGCCACTCGGTCATCGCGGAAGTAACCCTGAATTTCCAGCCAAGCAAGGCTGAGCGGCTGAGCGAGCAAAGGCTCCAGCCAGGCCTGGCGCACGTCAGGCACAGCAACCAGCAGCGGGAATTCCTGACGCGCAGCCTCCAGCAGGCTGGAGGGATCCCGGCCCACAGGTCCGCTCAGAAGCTGCTCCACGGCAGGCCGATCCAGCTGGGCGATCAACGCAGCCAGCAGATCCGCTGCCGGAGGGATCGCGCCTCCGCTGAGCTGCTCCAGCCAGGGCTGCACGGGTGTGCGCCCTCGCCGCAGCGACTGCAGTTGCTGCCAACCATCCGTGGACTCACTCAGCCCCAATGGCGCAGGGATCACCGTTTCAACCACCCTGGCAGGTCCTGGGGATCGGAACACTCAGGCCGCCAAGCTGCGACGGCGGGCCCCAAAGCGCTCCACCAGCAGCTGCTCGAGCACATCCGGAAGCAGGGTGAGCGGCACACCTTTGTCGTGCAGTTCCGCCAACTTGGGATCGGCGCCCATGTCTCCCCCCAGAAAAATCTTCACCGCCTCCACCATCTGGCCCTCGTGGCGGGCCTTGGCCCCCATCAGTCCGATCTCACCCATGTAGGGCTGGCCACAGGCATTGGGGCATCCCGTCCAATGGCTGCGCACGGCATGGGGCAACTCCAGGCGCCGCTCCAGCTCCTCCACCACGGTCTGGGCGGTGGTTTTGGTGGGAATCAGGGCAAAACTGCAATAGCGATTGCCAGTGCAGCTCACCGCTTCCGCCATCAGGGGGCCAGGCTCTGGCTGGAACAGCTGCAGCAGCGGCTCGGCTAACAACGCCTCCACCCGCTCGCTTGGCACATTCAACATCAGCACATTCTGAGCTTCGGTGAACCGGAGCTCACCGCTCCCGTAGACGCGAGCCAACCGCGCCAACTCCGCCATCGAGGCGGCATCCAGACGACCCACGGGCACACTCAACCCGACCCAGTTGAGCCCCTCTTGCTTCTGGGATTGAACACCCAGACCGGAGCGTGGCGCCCGGTTCACGTGATGGGATCCATCGTGAGACCTCGCCTCACCACCGAGAGCCGAGAACTCCTGCAAGACCGCCTCGCGGTAACCCTCAAGCCCCAGCTCATCCACCAGATACATCAGGCGGCTCTTGTTACGGGCCTGACGATTGCCGCACCGCTCGAAGTGGCGCAGGGTGGCGAGGCTGAACAAGGGCAGCTGATCGGCGCGCAGCCACAGCCCCAGGGGAACCGCCAATTCGTTGCGCTGGGCTGAGAAAAAGCCACCCACCATCACAGTGAAGCCCAGTTCACCGTTGTCATCGGCCGGCAAGAAGGCCAGATCGTTGTGGAGCAGGAAGCTGTCGCTCGCTCCGCCCACGGCAATGTTGAATTTGCGGGGCAGGTTGCGCGGACCATCGGCTGCCAGCAGTCGTTGCTGGATGGCATCCACCAAGGGCCGGGTATCCACCAGCTCCTCCGGATCGATGCCGGCCAAAGGATTGCCGGTGATGTTGCGGGGGTTGTCGTGACCCGACTGGCGGCTGGTGAGCCCCACCAGCTCCATCGCCTCCAGCAGAGGGGCCATGTCGTCGAGCAGCAGACCGCGCAGCTGCAGGTTCTGGCGGGTGGTGATATCGGCGGATCCGTGCTCACCGCAGCGATCCACCGCATCGGCAAGCACATCCAGTTGATCGGCCTGGATCACGCCATTGGGCAGGCGTAACCGCACCATGAACCGCCCGGGTGTCACCGGCCGGAAAAAGATCCCCAGCCACTTGAGGCGGATGGTGAGAGTGGCTTCATCGAGGTTGTCCCACCCTTCGGCTGCCAATTCAGCCAGCTTGGGCGCCAGCTCCAGCCCGCAAAGCTCAGCCTTGGCCTGCTCGATCTTGCTGAGGGTGGCAACCATGACTGCAGCCGACGCACAGGGAGGCCCAAGGGTGCTCAACCGATGGGCCCAATCAGTGTCGCGATCGCTACCGAACGAATGTTCCTGTGCCGCAGCGGAACCGGCTAATCACCATTTTTTGTAGGAGAGAAACTTGCCGCACATCGTCACCTTGACGCGATCTCCGGCCGGGTCGGGCACTTTGTCGACATCGAGGCTGAAATCAATGGCGCTCATGATGCCGTCGCCGAATTTCTCCTGGATCACATCCTTCAGCGCCATCCCATACACCTGGATGATTTCGTAGAAGCGGTAGAGCAACGGATCGGTGGGAATCACCGGATCAAGGCAACCCTTGGTGGGATAGGCCTGCAGCGCATCGACCACCGGGAGATCCAGATCCAAGAGCTCGGCCAGGCGGTTGGCCTCCTCAGCGGAGGCCGTGGATTGGCCGTAAAACAACGATGCGATCCACACTTCATCGCGGCCGAGGGCCGTCTCCAGATCCGCAAAGCTCAAACCCTTGGCGCGCTTGGCAGCCATCAATGCCGCGGTCACAGAGGCCGTCCCAGAGGCGGTGGTCATCGAGGGTGAAACGCACAACTGGCCCACGCTCCAGGTCAACGCGACCGTCGCCTGCAGCGCTTGCTACAGCGCTGCAGTGCAGGGGAAACACGAGCCAAAGCCGCTCGATCGCAGTGAGACAGAATCGGGCTTGGCACGGCCACAGCGGTTTGCATGGTTGCGACGCCCAGCACAAGCGAGCGGTCGACCGATCGATCCAATGAACCGCTAGAGCCTCGGCTTCGTTTTCGCACCTATCTCGGCAAGGTGGGCAGCGGAGAACACACCAGCAGCGGTCTGAGCCGCGAGGAAGCAGCCGATGCCATGGAGCTGATGCTCGATGGCGCTGCAAGCCCCGCCCAGATCGGGGCCTTCCTGATCGCCCACCGGATCCGCCGCCCCGAGCCCCAGGAGCTCACGGGCATGCTCGATGTATATCGGCGCCGAGGACCAACGCTCACCAGCCGGGAGCCGGCCGTTTGCTTCGGCATGCCGTTCGACGGCCGTAGCCGCACGGCACCGATCTACCCCCTCACAGCCCTAGTGCTGGCCGCGGCAGGGATTCCGGTGGTGCTGCAGGGCGGCTCACGCATGCCTGTGAAATTCGGCGTCACGGCCGCAGAGCTGTTTAAAAGCCTGGGGCTCAGGCTCATTGGCCAATCCCTCAGCCAGGTGCAAGCGAGCCTGGATCGCTGGAAGCTTGCCCTGGTGCACCAGCCCGATCACTTCCCGGAAGCAGAACGCCTGGTTCCGATCCGCGACGACATCGGCAAGCGACCACCTTTGGCGAGCCTGGAGTTGATGTGGACCGCCCACCAGGGTGATCACTTGCTGGTGAGCGGCTTTGTGCACCCGCCCACCGAAGCCCGCGCCTGGGAGGCGCTGCGGCTGGCTGGTGAAACCAACGTGCTCACCGTGAAAGGGCTGGAGGGCAGCACCGATCTGCCGATCAGCCGCGCCTGCGTTACCGGCCTCAGCCAGGGCGGCGACAGCGAGCGCCTGATCCTGCACCCGCGCGATCACGGCTGCTATGGCGCCGACCCAGCCTGGAACGACCTCAACAGCTGGAGCCAACAGGCCTTAGCAGCCCTGGGCGGACAGGGAGAGCTGGCCAACTCGCTGCGCTGGAACTGCGGCACCTACCTCTGGCAGGCCGGGCACGGCCGCGACCAGCAGGAGGGCATGCAACAGACCGAGGCTCTGCTCCAGAGCGGGGCTCCCCTGCGATTGCTAGAGCAACTGCGCCAGGCGCTGAACTGACGTCGCGATGATGACCGCCAGACCCCAGGCCAATCACTGCTTCACCTTTGAGCACGACTTCGTGGGCAGCTGGCGCTGCATTCCCCTGTGCGTGCGGCGCAAACTCGATTTGATGGGGTTGAAGCTGAAGCTCAGTCATTGGCTGGAACTCAGCCACCAGGAGCGGCAGCGCCTGGTGGACTGGCCCGATAAGAGCGAGGCCCTTGAGGATCTACGCCGCTATCTGCTGCAACGCACGGCTTCCATGGCCGATGGGGAGGCGAAGCCCTTGCCGCCCGCAGTGGCTGAACCCTGGCAACAAGCGAACCCAGTGCCCGCGGAGGTCGCACGAGCTGCACGAGAGCAAGAGGTGAGCCTGCGCAACGAGCACTGGGCAGCGCTGGGGGAGCTGGAGCGCTTCGCCCTGTGCAAACTGGCGCGCCCTGGCCACGACCACCACAACCTGCAAGCCGCTTTCGCAGAACTGCTGCTGCCAGCGACACCAGAACCAGGTCCGCCACGGCACCAAACAGGCGGCGATTCGAAGAATCCGTAGCAACGGCAACCGGAAAGCGCGAGCCCCGCGTGATCTCTTAGATCCGTTGGTCAGCATTGGCGCCAACTCACAAGCTTTTCCAGGCGGCAACCGTTGTTGTGAGTGCCTACTGGGTTACGGCTGCCATGCCGCTGCTGGCTTCTGGCGTCCGTTGTTCAGTTCGTTCATTCACCAGACGCTTCGCGCCCATGTCCAACCTGTCGCGCCGCAAATTTCTGATCACCGCCGCCGGTTCTGCGGCAGGTGCCATGTGGCTGGCCGCCTGCGGCAGCAGCAAGAAAGCTCCCACCGCCAGCACAGCCGCCGGCGCTGATGCGCCAGAAGTTCCCGACGCCACTCTGGGCTTCATCGCGCTCACCGACAGCGCTCCCCTGATCATCGCGAAAGAGAAGGGCCTGTTTGCCAAGCACGGCATGCCCGACGTGAAGGTGGTGAAGCAAACCTCCTGGGCCGTAACGCGCGACAACCTGGAGCTCGGCAGCGCCAAGGGCGGCATCGATGGCGCTCACATCCTTTCGCCGATGCCGCTGCTACTCACGGCCGGCAAGATCACCAAGAGCAAGCAGCCGCTGCCGATGTACACGCTGGCGCGGCTCAATACCCAAGGCCAGGCAATCAGCGCCTCCAAAGAGCTACTCGACGAAAAACTGACGATCGACAACAAGGCCGGACTCGCCACCGCGAGCAAGGGCCTCGGACGCAAGATCAAAGCCGCCGTCACCTTCCCCGGCGGCACCCACGATCTGTGGATGCGCTACTGGATGTCGGCCAACGGCATCGACCCGAACAAGGACGCCGACCTGGTGGTGATCCCCCCGCCGCAAATGGTGGCCAACATGCAGACCGGCACCATGGATCTGTTCTGCGTGGGTGAGCCCTGGAACCAGCGCCTGGTGAACAAGAAGCTCGGCTACACCGTGGCTCAAACCGGCGAACTCTGGGACAAGCATCCCGAGAAGTCCTTCTCGATGCGCGCTGATTGGGTGGACAAGAACCCCAAAGCCGCCAAAGCGCTGCTGATGGCTGTTCAGGAAGCCCAGATCTGGTGCCAGGACCCCGCCAACCTCGACGAGATGTGCGAAATCATCTCCAAGGACAAGTACATCAAGGCGCCCGTTGCCGACATCAAGCCGCGCCTGGCTGGAAACGTGAACTACGGCGATGGCCGTGATGTGAAGAACAGCCCCTACAAAATGCTGTTCTGGGACAGCAACGCCTCCTTCCCCTACAAGAGCCACGACACCTGGTTCGTGGCCGAGGACATGCGCTGGGGCTATCTGCCGGCTAACACCGACATCGATGCGCTGGTGAACAAGGTGAACCGCGCCGACCTCTGGAAGGAAGCAGCCACCGCCATCGGCCAGCAGGCCGCCATTCCCGCCAGCGATTCCCGCGGTAAGGAAACCTTCTTCGATGGCGTGGTGTTTGATCCGGAGAACCCGAAGGCCTATCTCGACAGCCTCAAGATCAAGGCCATGAGCTGATGTGAGCCGGGGGGTCTACGGACTCCCCTCTCCACCTCTTCCGTCCGTTGCCGAACCTTCAACGACCGCTGCCACAGCGGCCGATGGAGTCTTCTTGTCTTCATTCACGCCCACAATGACCGCGATCACGCCCACCAGCCGTTCCAGGCGACCTTCCAAACTGCGCCTCCTGCAACCGGGGCTGCGCAACCTGATGCCCTATCTGATCTGCATCGGAGGGTTTCTGATCGCCTGGCAGATCCTCTCATTGATCCTCGGCGTGGCGCGACTGCCAGGGCCGATCAATGTGATCGTGGAAACCTGGGATCCCTACATCACCCAGCCGTTCTTTGATGACGGCGGCACCAGCAAGGGCCTGGGCTGGCAGATCCTGATCTCGCTGCAACGGGTGGCCATGGGCTACGGCCTAGCGGCCGTGGTGGGTATTGCCATTGGCGGCGTCTTAGGCCTGAATCGGTTCATTGGCAAAGGCCTCGACCCGGTGATTCAGGTGCTGCGCACTGTGCCGCCCCTGGCCTGGTTCCCGATCTCATTGATGGTGTTCCAAGACGCCAACACATCGGCGATCTTCGTGATCTTCATCACCGCCATCTGGCCGATCATCATCAACACCGCTGTGGGTATTCGCGAAATACCACAGGACTACACCAACGTGGCGCGGGTGCTGCGACTGCGCAAAGGAGCCTACATCCGCAACATCGTGATCCCGGCCACGGTGCCCTACGTGTTCACCGGTTTGCGGATCTCGGTGGGTCTGGCCTGGCTGGCGATTGTGGCCGCTGAAATGCTCAAAGCCGACGGCGGCATCGGCTACTTCATCTGGGATGCCTACAACGCTGGCGGTGATTCCAGCTCCAGCCAGATCATCCTCGCCATCCTTTATGTGGGCGTGGTGGGCCTGGCCCTCGATCGGCTTGTGGCCTATGTGGGCAGCCGCGTTGCCAGGGGAGGCAACTGACGATGTCCATTGCCTTTCTCACGGTTGACGACGTCACCCAGGTTTTTCCCCTCGATGACGGCGGCCGTTATGTGGCCCTCAAGGACATCGATCTCAGCATCAGCGAAGGGGAATTCGTCTCGCTGATCGGCCACTCGGGCTGCGGCAAAAGCACACTGCTCAACCTGATGGCTGGCCTCACCCAGGCCAGCAGCGGCGGCATCTTGATGGACGGACGCCAGGTGACCGATCCCGGTCCCGAGCGGATGGTGGTGTTCCAGAACTACTCGCTGCTGCCCTGGCAAACCGTGCGCCAGAACATCGCCCTGGCGGTGAACAATGTGATGCGCAGCTCCACGGCCGCCGAGCAGAGCGAGCGCATCGAGCAAAGCATTCAGCTGGTGGGCCTCGGCCATGCCGCCGATAAGTACCCCAGTGAACTCTCCGGCGGCATGAAGCAGCGGGTAGCCATCGCCCGCGCCCTGGCCATTCGCCCCAGGTTGCTGTTGCTGGATGAACCCTTCGGCGCCCTCGATGCCCTCACCCGCGGCAATCTGCAGCAACAGCTGATGCAGATCTGTCAGCAGGCCGGGGTCACCACCGTGATGGTGACCCACGACGTAGACGAGGCACTGCTGCTCTCAGATCGAGTGGTGTGCCTCACCAACGGACCGGAGGCCGGCATCGGCCAGATCCTGCAGGTGCCGTTGCCGCGGCCGCGTCAGCGACTCGAGGTGATGAACCACCCCGACTACTACCACCTACGCAGTGAGCTGATCAGCTTCCTGCAACAGCAGCGGCGCCTCAAGCAGCGCAAGCAACGGATCACACCGGTGGTGCCTGCGGCCAAACCGGATCTGGAAACCGTGCGCCTCGGCTACCTGCCGGGCCTCGATATCGCCCCGCTGGCGGTGGCGATGGAGCGCGGCTTCCTCAGCGAGCGCGGCATCGAGCTACGGCCCGTGGCCTTCGACCGCTGGCAGAGCCTCGAAGACCAGCTGCGTAAGGGCGAGCTGGATGTGGCGATCACCTCCGCCACCACGCCGCTGGTCCTCACCCTCGGGCTCGATGGCCAGGCCGCCTGGCCGGCGATCACCCCGATGACGGTGACCCGCAGCGGCAACGCCCTCTGCTTGGCGCGCCGCTTCAGCGATCTGGGCATTCACAACCTCAGCAGCCTGGCGGAGCGCCTCAAGGGGCGGGAATGGCCGCTGCGCTTGGCGGTGGCCCAAAAAGGCAACATGCAGGAACTGCTGCTGCGCCACTGGCTGGCCAGCGGCGGCATCGATCCCGATCGGGAGGTGGAGCTGCTGGCGCTGTCGCCGATGGCGATGGAAGCCACGCTCCGGGCCGGCGAGATCGATGGATTCATCGCCGGTCGCTACCGGGTGGCCAAGGCGGTGGAAGCCGGCCTCACCACCGTGCTCGCCACCGACCTCGACATCTGGGGCGGCCACCCCGAGAAGGTGCTCACCTGCCATGAGGACTGGGCCCTGAACCACCAGGAGGCCCTGCTCAACCTTTGCGCCGCTTTGATGCGCGGCGGCCAGATCTGCGAAGACCCAGCGGAGCACGATCAGCTGGTATCACTGCTGGGGGCTGCCCAATGGCTGGGCAATGGCTCCGCCCTGGCGCTACAGCGCCAGTTCGATCTGGGCACCGATGAGCCCAGCGGCGTACGCCTTCCGTTGAATCGCTTCCACAGCGACCGGGCTCACCTGGCCAATGCCGCCGAAGGCAGCTGGATCCTCACCCAGTTCAGCCGCTGGGGCTGGAGTGCCTTCCCCTCCAACCGGTTGGAACTGCTCAGCCAGGTGTATCGCAGCGACCTCTGCAGCCGCGCCCTCGAGCGCGCCGGCTTCGCTGATCTCCGGCCGGAACGGGCGCCCTTCGCCCTTGCGGATGGCGTGGCCTTCGACCAGGACAACCCACTCGATTACCTGAACCAGTTGCCCTTCTGCCGAGCCACGGCCCTGGAAAGCATTCCGCTGCCCACCGGTTCGAGCCAACGCCCCATCGCTGCCCATTGAGATGACCAGCGCCATGACCCGTGCCCCCCTGAGCGTCACCGCCGAGAAGCCAAATCAGCCCTACCTCTCCTTCAACAATGTGGGGCAGGTGTTTAACACCCAGCGGGGCCCTTTTGAGGCCCTTAAGGAGATCAACCTGGACGTGGCCCAGGGTGAATTCGTCTGTGTGATCGGCCACTCGGGCTGCGGCAAAAGCACGCTGCTCAACATGGTGTCGGGCTTCCTGCAACCCAGCAGCGGCAGCGTGACCCTGCGGGATGTGCCGATCGAACGCCCCGGCCCCGACCGCATGGTGGTGTTCCAGAACTACTCACTGCTGCCCTGGAAAACGGTGGAGCAGAACGTGGATCTGGCGGTGAAAGCGGCCCGTCCCGAACTGGATGCCGGTGCCCGCGCCCAAACCGTGGACCATCACCTGGAGATGGTGGGTTTGATCGAAGCGCGCCACAAGCGGCCGGCGCAGATTTCGGGTGGGATGCGGCAGCGGGTCGCCATCGCCCGGGCCCTGGCGGTGCGGCCGGAAGTGCTGGTGCTCGATGAGCCTTTCGGTGCCCTCGATGCCATCACCAAAGAGGAGCTGCAGGAGGAGCTGCTCGCCATCTGGCGTGAGCACAAACCCACCGTGTTGATGATCACCCACGACATCGATGAGGCCCTGTTCCTCTCCGATCGGATCGTGATGATGACCAACGGCCCCTCCGCCACCATCGGCGAAATCATGGAGGTGCCGTTCGAGCGGCCCCGCAGCTTCGAAAGCATCCAAGACGATCCCCGTTACGGCCAGCTGCGCAACCACGCCCTCGACTTCCTCTATCGCCGTTACGCCCATGACGACGACTGAGACACCCACTGCGCTCACCATCCGCACCGGCTCCACGGTGCTGCTGGATCAGCGACGTGTGGGGCCGCGGGAGTGCCTCACCGTTCACTCAGGCCTCTTGCGGGTGGCCGCCTCACGGCCCGGTGAGGAAGCGCTGGATACAGAGCCCATGACCCTCGGCTTTCTGCAGGCCGGTGATCAACTGCCACTCGACCTCCTGCGCAATGCACGCCTGCACCTTCAGGCCCTCACACCGACGCAACTGGTCGAGGGCTGCGCCCTGCAGCCAGAAGCGGGCTGCAACAGCCTGCACGACTGGACCCTGGCGCTGCTGTTGATCCGCAACCTGCACGACGCTGAACAACGGATCGGCGCGCTGTTGCAGCTGCTGGTGGAACGGCTCGGGCGCCGCAACGGGGATTGGTACGAGCTACCGCTACGACTGACCCACAACGAACTGGCAGCCCTGAGCGGCCATACCCGCGTGACGGTGACGCGGCAGTTCTCGCGCTGGCGCGAGCAAGGGCTGCTGGAACAGGAGGCAGGGCCAGATCGGCTCCTGCGGGTATCTCCAGAGCTGGTGGCGGCTTGACCCCAGGCCTCAGGCAGCCTGCAGGGTGACAGCCGCGGCCTTGAGCTCGGGCTGCTTCGAGTGGGGGCAGCCGAGCTCATGCATCAGGCGGTTGGCCTCACAGGGATTGAGCTGACTCGCACCCCAGTGCATCGGCAGGAACAACGTGCCCGGCCGGATCCGTTCGCTCACCTGCACCCGCGCACTCACTTCCCCCCGGCGGGAGCGCACCTGCGCCATCGCGCCATCCACCACACCATGGCGCTCCGCATCGCGGGGATGCACCTCCAACAGCGCCTCGGGATGTTGTTTGATGACCCGCGCCACATGGGCGGTGCGGGTCATCGTGTGCCAATGGCCGACGTAGCGGCCCACGGTGAGCACCAACGGGAACTGCTCGCAAGGGGGTTCAGCCAGGCCAAGCGGCTGTTCGGCCAGCAGCCGCGCCTTGCCGGTGGCGGTGGGGAACCGGTGATCGACATACAGCCGCGGCCGGCCGCCACCGGGCTCGGTGCCCTCGGGGAAGGGCCATTGCTGCGGGCCGTGCTCCGCCAGGAGCACATGGCTGAGCCCGCTCAGATCGCAGACCCGCCCCGCCGTGAGCGCCGCAAACTCGGCGTACACCTCGCTGGCGGAGCCGTAGCGGAACTGCCGCTCGAACCCCAGCCGCCGGCCCAGCTCCGCAAAGATCGCCCAATCGGGCCGGGCCTCGCCGGGGGGCTCGCGGAAGGCCGGGCAGAGGGTGACGCGCCGCTCTGAGTTGGTCATCACGCCGCTCTTCTCGCTCCACTGGGCCGCCGGCAGCAGCAGGTGGGCCACCTCAGCCGTTTCGGTGCCGGCATAGGCCTCACTGAGAACCACAAGCGGGCAATTGGCGGCGGCAGCACGCACCCGATCCAGGGCCGGCATGCTCACCAGCGGATTAGTGGCGGCCACCCACCACAACCCCAGCTCACCGCGCTCCATCGCCTCGATCTGATCCCACACCGCCAGGCCTGGAGCCGGGGCGATCGAGCCGGGCCCAAACCCCCAGTGGCGCTCCACCTCAGCGCGGTGCTCTGGGTTGGCCACGAAGCGATAGCCCGGCAGCAGCTGCGCCAAACCCCCGGCCTCCCGGCCGCCCATGGCATTGGGCTGGCCCGTGAGCGAGAAAGGGCCGGCACCGGCGCGGCCGATCTGGGCGGTGGCCAGATGCAGATTGATGATCCCGGCCACAGTGGCCGTGCCCTCGCTGCTCTGGTTCACCCCCATCGACCAGAGGCTGAGCACCCCGGCGGCTTCGGCCCACCACTGGGCCAGCTGGCGCAGGTCGGCTTCGGCGATGCCGCAGAGATCGCTCACCCGCTGTGGCGTCCACTCCTGCCACACCTCCTTGAGCTCGGCGAAGCCCTCGGTGTGGGCCTCGATGAACGACGAATCCAGGGCCTGAACCTGCAAGAGCAGATGCCCAATGCCCTGGAGCAGCACCAGATCCGTGCCGGGACGAATCGCCAGATGCAGATCCGCCGGATCAGAGGTGGCCGTGGCGCGCGGATCCACCACCACGATCCGCAGAGCCTCCTTCTGTTTGCGCTTGCGCTTCAGCAGCCGCTGAAACAGCACCGGATGGCACTCGGCGGTGTTGGTGCCGATCAGAAACACCAGATCGGCGTGATCGAGGTCGTCGTAGCAGCAGGGGGGGCCGTCGGATCCCAGGCTGCGGGCGTAGCCAGCCACCGCCGAGCTCATGCACAGGCGGGAGTTGGCATCAAAGTTGTTGCTGCCCAGGGCCCCCTTGAGCAGCTTGTTGGCCACGTAGTAGTCCTCGGTGAGGAACTGCCCGGAGCCATAAATCGCCAGGCCCTGCGGGCCCTGTTCGGCCAGGGTGGTGCGGATGCGATCCACCAGCAGCGCAAAGGCCCGCTCCCAGCTGATCGGCGCGAACGGTTGCTCGAGGCTCTCGCGCCACAGCGGAGTGGTGAGGCGGTTGTGGTGCAGGGTTTCTCCCACCGTGGCGCCCTTCACACACACCTGCCCGAGGGAGGAGGGATGGTGGCGATCACCGCGCGCTGTCCACTGCGGATCGTCGGGGTCCTTGGGGGGCTTCAGCTCCAGGCCGCAACCCACACCGCAGTAGGGGCACTGCGCCCGGGCCGCCTCAGGCGCAACATCAGCAGAGGCGGAACGGTTCAGTGCGGCGGCCATCCAGGCCGTCATTGCACCAAGGAGTAGGTGCCCACACCTGTGGCAACCAATACCAAATCAAGGGTCGGGGTATTACCGGGCGGTTGCTAGATGTTGGCTGTATCTGTAGAGGCCAAAACCCTGCCGTTACGCAGCTGCCTACTCAGCGGCGGAAGCAGCCGGCGGATGGGCCGCGACAAAGCTCTGCTCCACCATCCATCAGGAGGGACCTGGCTTGAGCATGGCCTCGTCACCCTGGCCGAACTGGGTGCCCCCATCACATTGCTGAGCCGCTGGCCGGAGCACTGGGGCTTAGCGCAGTCACTGGAACTGCCAACGCTGAAGATCACCCCCGAACCCCCACCATGGGAGGGTCCACTGCTGGCGCTGCATCGTCTGATGACACAGCACCCGAATGAACAGCTGCTGCTGTGCCCAGTCGATATGCCCAATCTCAACACAGATGTTGTGCTCCAGCTGCGGGATGCCGCAGCAAAAGCCCCGCAGCGCATCCACGTCGCTCACGATGGTGAACGCCAACAACCGTTACTGGGCATCTATCCCAGCGGGAATGGAACGCGAGCGTCTTTGTCAGCAGCCATCGCCGCAGGCGAGAGGAAATTGCAGCGCTGGCTCATCACACAGCCAGTCAGCGACGTGCCTCTGGAAGCCAACGCCATCCTGAATGTGAACCATCCTGGGGCCCTCAGCCACGAACCAGAACAGGCACCCGCTTGAAGGCCGGGGTTCCGCTCTGTGGATCACGAACACCACGCATCAACACGTTGGCCTCGGGATAGAACATCAGCCCAGCACCCCTCCGGATCGAGCCTGGAATTAACTCAACCTGCTCGAGTGATCCAGCCTCACCCTGCACCGTGACCCGCTGATGGGCGACCAAACCGCTGCGGGTCAAATCCTCGGGATTGATGAGCAGCGTGTTGCGATGGGGCATGCCCCGATCACGATCGCCAAGCTTGTAGGCAACCGTGTTGTGCTGGCCATAACTCCGAGCCGTGATCAGGCTGATCACGAGACCACGCTCACCTGGCGGTAAACCGCCGAAGTGCTCCGGATCAGGCAGGGTGAGATCGGGAAGCGGTGTGGCAGCAAGCTGAGCGCGGCCTGTGGCGGTTGGGAAACGCGGCTCCTGAAACACCCGCCCACTGACCTCGAACTCCTGCTTGCTGGTGTCAATGCCAGCCATTGCCTCGTAGCCAGGCACGGTGCGCGCGATCAACTCACGCA